>NZ_JBFUEA010000022.1:0-68393 GCF_056404435.1 Mucilaginibacter sp. P2_D11 | reverse complement strand
TAGCGGCAATGAAAATTACAAGACTTCTGTGTCAAACACAGCGACAAGCGTAGTGCTTACGCCAACAGCAGAAGATGTACATGCCACCCTCAAGGTAAACGGCAACATAGCAGCCAGCGGCACACCAATAACGATTGCCCTTAGCGGGGTATCAACGTTAATTGCTGTACAGGCAACGGCGGAGGATGGCGTTACCACGCGGACAGTAACGGTACAGGTGAACAAAGCGGGGAGTACCAATGCCTGGCTGACAGGTATAGCGCTGAGCCCTGCTACAGGCATAACGCAGGTTAGCGTTGGCGCGGGAGACTATAATTACACGGCCACGGTAAGCAATGCTATCGTTAGCACCAGGCTTGTGCCTACCGCAAGCGATGCCACGGCAACCATACGCGTTAATGGCAGCATAGTAGCCAGCGGCGTTGCCTCACAGGCCATTACGCTTGCCCCAGGTGCTAATACCATCACTACAGTGGTGACCGCGCAGGACGGCATAACCACTAAAGTTTACAGCATAACAGTAACCCGGGCTGCGCCGCCCACCCTGGCTACGGTAAATAATAACAATAAGATAGCTGTTTTGCAAAAAGCAGACGGCTTTGCTGGTGTAGTGCCCGAGGAGTTGACCGTACGCCAGGGCCTTTCGCCAAACGGAGATGGCATAAACGACAATTTCGTGATAGAAGGCATAAACGCTTACCCGGATAACAAAGTGAGCATCATTAACCGGAACGGCGGCGTAGTTTACGAAGCCAAAGGTTATGATAATTACGGCAAAGTATTCGACGGGCATGCTGCGGGCGGGGCGCTGCTGCAAGCAGGTACCTATTTTTATTCGATAGAATACAAAGCCGGCGATACGGTAAAGCGCAAAAGCGGTTACCTGGTAATTAAATATTAATAACCATACAACAAGTAAAATGAACAATACAAGGGGAGCGAGTAAGCATCAGCTACCGTTGCGGTAGCGGCCTGCAAAAGACGCTTTTATAAGGAAGCATGTTTTGGGGGTCGAACGTCGTAGGTGTAATGCCTGCGGCGTTTTTTTGTTGATCATATCCCCCCAAAAAGCAAATCTCCTTATCTCATAAAACCCCTCATTCTTCCCGATACCGGGATGCTTTGTCCGATATCGATCACTTTTTTGCTCCTGTTTTTTCATAATTATCTGTTTGTTAGTGCATTAGGTTTGGTACAAGGCTTGCAAACCCTTATGCATATAACATTATCGCAACAACATGGATCAGGTAATAGAACAAGAAGTAACGGCCCGCAAAAAAAAGAAGGGCATCATGATAACCATAATAGCCATAGCGGTGCTGGTTGGTGCCATATGGCTGATGCGCAGCACGCTGAAATCGAGCGTTAGCCGCTCGGAAATAACCACAGCCGTGGTAGGAGAGGGCAGCGTTGAGAACACCCTCAACGCCACCGGCGAGGTACTACCCGAGTTTGAAGAGATGCTCACCAGCCCCATCAATGCATCTATCAAAAGCGTTGTGATGGATGCCGGCAACAAGGTTGCCGCCGGGCAGTCGATTTTGGCGCTGGACAAATCGGCCGCACAAACCGAGTTCGAGAAGATCAACTTCCAGATGCAGAGCAAGCGCAACGAGATTGCCAAATTGAAGCTCGACCTCAACAAAAGCTTCTTCGATATCCAATCGAACAACGATATCAAACAATTGCGCATCAGCAGCCTGGCTGATGCTGTTGAAAATGCCAAACGCCTCTTCAAAGCGGGCGGCGGTACCCGCGAAGGCATAGAACAAGCCGAACTGAACCTGCGCGTAGCCCAGCTTGAAAAGAAACAACTGGAAAACGAGATAAAAAGTAAGCAGCAAACTATGCAGATAGAGATTAAGGAAGCCGAGATTGCCCTTGCTATCCAACAAAACGACCTTACCGCCCTGCAGCGCAAATTACAGCTGGCCAACATCGTAGCTACCCGCAGCGGCGTGGTAACCTACGTAAATAAAAACATTGGTGCCACCGTGCACGAAGGCGATGCCCTGGCCCGCATTGCCGACCTCAGCAGCTTTAAAGTGAACGGCAGCATATCCGATACCTACCTGGATCAGTTGCATGCCGGTATGCCGGTAATCGTGCGCATCAACGAGGTGCAGATGAAAGGTCACGTAATCAACGTGTACCCATCCATACAAAACAGCATCGTAACCTTCGATGTGCAACTGGACGAGCGCAACAACAAGCAGTTGCGCCCTAATATGAAAGTTGACGTTTACCTGGTTACCGATGTGCATAGCAAAACCCTGCGCGTGGCCAACGGCGCGGCGTTCAAAGGCCCTGCGGATCAGGACATCTTTGTGCTGAATGGCGGTAAGGCTGAGCGCCGCCATGTGCAAATAGGCCTTGCCAACTTCGATTTCGTGGAGATTAAGGATGGTGTAAAGGCCGGCGATGTGGTCATCACATCAGACATGAGCGAGTTTAAAAACGCCAAGGAGCTAACCCTTAAAAACTAAGGCCATGAAGTACTTATATATATTCATCTTCCTGTTCATTGCCACCAATGCCCGCGCGGCAGCCGGCGGCGATACCTTGCGCCTAAGCTTGCAGGATGTGGTAGAGATGGCCAAACGCAACTCCATCGCCGCCAAGCAAGCCACCACGGTGCGCGAAACCAAGTATTGGCAATGGCGCACTTTCAAATCCAACTATCAGCCGCAACTCTCGTTAGGCGGCATATTGCCAGGCTACAGTAAAACTACCCAGCAGGTGCTGCAACCCGATGGTACCATCCTGTTCCAGCCGGTGCATAACGATAATTCATCACTGCAGTTGGATTTCAGCCAGAGCATCACCGCAACCGGGGGTACCGTTTACGGCACCACCTCCATGCAGCGTTTCTACGATTTCGACAGGCATAACCAGTTTTACAACGGCGTGCCTTATGCTATCGGGTACAGCCAGCCGCTGTTCCAGTTTAATGCCTTAAGGTGGGATAAAAAAATAGAGCCGCTTAAATTCAACGAGAGCAAGCAGGCGTACATCGAATCGCAGGAGCAGATTGCCATAACCGTAACAGGTTACTTTTTCGACCTGCTGCTGGCGCAGGTAAATCTGCAGATTGCCGAGACGAACTTTACCAATACAGAAAAGATATTGACCATAGCCAAGCTGAAGTTCGACCTGGGGAAGATATCCAAGAACGAAATTTTGCAGCTACAACTGGAACGCCTTAACGCGCTGAAGGCCGTGGGAACCGCCAAGCGGGATATGGAGATTGCCACGCTTAACCTGCGTACTTATACAGGTGCCGAGGGCGACGATAAGATAGCCCTGCAACTGCCCGGTGCCACCATCAATATGGAAGTATCGGCAGATAAAGTGCTTGCCGAGGCCTTCGCCAACCGCAGCGATGCCATAGGTTTTATGCGCCGGGTTGCCGAAGCCAAACGCGATGTGGCCAAAGCAAAGGGGCAAAGCGGGTTGGTAGCCACATTAACCGCCAATATCGGTTTCTCAAACACGGCCCGCAACATCCCCGATGTGTACCGCAACCCGCAGAACCAGCAGTTGCTGCAACTGCAGTTCAGTATCCCGGTGCTGGATTGGGGGCGTTCCAAATCGCGCGTGAAAACGGCGCAGGCCAACGAGCAGTTTACCGAATACGCCGTAGAGCAGGATAAGCAAACCTTTAAGCAACAGATTGTAACGCAGGTAACGCTCTTCAACATGATGAAGGATCAACTGGTGTTTACCGCTCAGGCCGATAGCATCGCCTCCGAAAAATACAAGATAGCCCGCGACAGGTATGTGCTGGGCGACCTGAGCATCACAGACCTCAGCATCGCCTTCCAGGAAAACGACCAGGCCAAACGCGATTATGTAGCCGCCCTGCGCGATTTTTGGGGAGCGTATTACCAGTTGCGGTATCTATCACTGTATGATTTCGAAAGAAAAGAGAAGATAAACTATAAATAGATGGAGAAGAGGCAAGAAATCAAGAATCAGGAAGCAAGAAATCAAATTTTAAGAATCAGGACAAAATAGCCACCAGGCAACCAATGAACAAATTAACTAATGAACAAATGAACCAAAACATGATACAACTACAAAACATTGAAAAGGTGTACCGTACAGACACCATCCAAACCTTAGCATTGAACAGCATCAGCCTCGATATTGAAAAAGGGGAGTTCCTTTCTATAATGGGCCCATCGGGCTGCGGTAAAAGCACCCTGCTGAATATAATGGGACTGTTGGATGCTCCATCGAAGGGTAGCATCAAGATAGATGAGCAAGTTACCGGCGGCTTCAACGATAAGCAGTTGGCAGCTTTCCGCAATAAAAAGCTGGGCTTCATTTTCCAGAGCTATCACCTGATAAACGATTTGCAGGTGCTTGATAACGTGGAGCTGCCATTGCTTTATCGCAACACTACCGCCAAAGAGCGTAAACAACTGGCTACAGAGGCTTTGGAAAAAGTTGGGCTGAGCAACCGCATCAAGCACTTCCCCACGCAGCTATCGGGCGGGCAACGCCAGCGCGTGGCTATTGCCAGGGCCATAGTGGGCAGGCCCGAAATTATCCTGGCCGATGAGCCTACAGGTAACCTGGACAGCGCCATGGGCAACGAGATCATGGATATCCTTTTACAGCTAAACCGCGACGAAGGCACCACCATAGTAATGGTTACGCACGATGAGAATATGGCCAAGAAAACGCACCGGCTGGTGAGGCTGTTCGATGGTTCGCAGGTACAATAATCCACCGCCTAAAAATAAGATCATGCTAAAAAATTATTTCAAAATAGCCATCGCGGTGCTAAAGCGCCGCAAGTTTTTCACCTTCCTCAGCCTGTTCGGTATCAGCTTTACACTGACGATTTTGCTGGTGATGACCGCCTTTATAGATAAGGTAGTGAACGACGATTACCCCGATAAAAAACGCGATCGCTCGCTTTATATCAGTCGCATGGAGCTGAGCGGCAAAGAATCGATGAACTCGAGCGCATTGAGTTATTATTACATTAACCATTACGTGGCCAAAATGAAAACGCCCGTTAAGATCGCTATTTCATCAGGCTTTGGTTCTACCAACACTTATGTAAATAATCGTAAGATCGTTATCAACTACAAGTACACCAATGCCGATTTCTGGGATGTGCTCGATTTTGAATTTGTGGAGGGTAAACCCATCAGCAAGCAGCAAACAGATAATGCCGAACGCGTTACCGTGATATCTGAGGATATGAAAAAGGAGTACTTTGGCGACGACAACAGCCCCGCCGTTGGTAAATACATAGAGGCCGATAACATTAAATACCGGGTATGCGGCGTAGTGAAAAGCCTGCCGATAACCTCGTACGTGCTGTACTCAGACATTTACCTGCCTATTACTACCTCAAAAACAAAACTGGATGCCGATAAAAGCTATTTGGGTAATTATGGCGCTATTGTTTTGGCAAATAACACCGGAGACGTGGCAAAAATGAAAAAGGAGTATGCCGATATCGTGGCTAAACTACCTATACCAGGCAAAGAGTGGGATCATATTTATAGTCATGCCGATTCGTACCTGGAAGGCTATGTGCGCACCGGGAACGAAAAAAGCTCGGGCATGGTGTATGCTTTAACAGCCATCAGCCTTTTCGCCTTGTTTGTGATGCTGTTGCCTACATTGAACCTGGTGAACGTAAACATCACCCGTATTATGGAGCGCTCATCAGAAATTGGCGTGCGCAAGGCTTTCGGGGCATCATCCAAAACTCTCGTGTACCAGTTCATCGTAGAGAACCTCATCCTTACATTTTTGGGCGGAATGATTGGCGTGGTACTATCGGTAGTGGTGATGTACTTTATCAACCAGGCGCAATTTATAGCTAACCTTACGCTCCGTTTAAACTTCACCGTGTTGGGTTACGCCTTGCTTACCTGTGTCTTTTTTGGACTGCTATCCGGCGTTTACCCGGCCTGGCGTATGTCTAAACTCAACATCGTTACGGCGCTAAAAGCTCAATAAATTAATCAACCTTAAAATCAACATATTATGTTCAAGCATTTATTTAAAATGATCTGGAATAAAAAGAAGCAAAACTCGCTGCTTATTGTCGAGATACTGCTTTCGTTCCTGGTTATATTTGGGGTGTTCAGCTTCGCGCTAAATTCCTACAACAACTACGCTAAACCCATGGGTTTCAATTACGACAAGGTTTGGGCAATAAGCTACAACCATACGCTGGAAACCACCAACCCCGATTCGGTAACCTTAGTTTACCAGATGTTGCTCCGTAACATCAAATCGATGCCATTGGTAAAAGATGCGGGTTACGCCAGCAGCAATATCCCGTTTAGCAACAACCATATGAGCACAGGTATAACCCTAAATGGCGTGCATGTAGATCACGTGAACAATTTTTTTACGGATGAGAACTACATTAACACCATGGGGGTTAAAATGCTTGCCGGCCGCTGGTATAACAAAGCAGATGCAGCATCTAAAGCAAAGCTTATTGTGGTAAATAAAACACTTAAAGAAAAGTTATTCGGCAAAACCGATGCTATTGGTAAAACGCTTGGCGACAAGGCGGAAGATAAGCAGAAGATCATTGGTGTGATAGACGATATTAAAACCGACGGCGATTACCAGGCGGCAGCCCCCGGGCTTTACAACCGGCACGATACCTCCGCTTATAAATGGATGGGCAAGATATTGGTGAAGGTTACGCCGGATGCCGACGCCACCTTCGAAGGAAAACTTTATAAAGTGATGTCGAACACGTTTAAAAACTCCAATATCGAGATAGAGCACCTGGACAATAAGCTTACCGCTTATAATAAGTTTACGCTGGTGCCGCTCATCATCCTGTCTATTGTGGCAGCGTTCCTCATCATCAACGTGGCGCTGGGCATATTCGGCGTGCTTTGGTACAATATCAACAAACGCCGCGGCGAAATTGGGCTTCGCCGGGCGGTGGGTGCGCCGGGTAATGCCGTATCGGCACAATTAGTTTACGAGGCTTTGATATTGGCCACCCTGTCACTCATTATCGGGGCGTTCTTCGCGGTGCAGTTTCCCTTGCTGAACGTATTCGATTTGCCTGCAAGCGTTTACCTGTTTGCCATGCTCTTTGCAGTGATATTTATTTATCTGCTGGTGCTGGTATGCTCGCTTTACCCCGGCAAACAGGCGGCGGCAATTTATCCGGCGGTTGCTTTACATGAGGAATAAAAATTTAGCTTTGGCATATGATACTGGTGATTGACGATGATATTGCGGTACGCACCTCGCTACAGCTTCTGCTAAAAAGCGAAGGCTACACGGTAACCGGTGCCGAAACGCCCGAAGATGCGCTGCATATCATCAAAAACGATAACCTCGAACTGATTATCCTCGACCTGAACTTCTCCTTAAGCACAACAGGAGAGGAGGGGATGCACTTATTAGCCGATATAAAGAAGCTGAACGCAACTGTCCCCATAATACTGATAACCGGCTGGGGCAGCATTGCGCTGGCTGTGCAGGGCATGAAGATGGGCGCTAATGATTTCATCAATAAGCCCTGGGATAACGGGCATTTGCTACAGTCGGTAAAAACACTGTTGAATCTGCGCGAGGAGGCTGTAGTAAACCGTACCCGCAAGCAATTGGATAAGGAGTATAACTTTAAGCACATCATAGGTGAGGACCCGCAGATGCTGCAGATACTGGAAACCATTGGCAGGGTGGCAGGTACCGATGCCTCCATCCTCATTATGGGAGAAAGCGGTACCGGCAAAGAGCTGATTGCAGAGGCTGTGCACCAGAACAGCCTGCGGCGCAACAAGCCGTTCATCAAGGTGAATCTGGGGGGGATATCTACGTCCTTGTTCGAGAGCGAGATGTTCGGCCATATACGCGGGGCTTTTACGGATGCAAGGTTCGATAGAGCAGGCCGTTTCGAGATGGCCAACAAAGGCACCATCTTTTTAGATGAAATAGGCGATCTGGATGCCGGCAGCCAGGTAAAATTGCTAAGGGTTTTGCAGGATAGGACCTACGAGGTGCTCGGCAGCAGCCGCACCAAATCGGTAGATGTACGGGTGGTTTGCGCCACCAATAAAAACCTTACCGTTATGGCTGGTAACGGCACCTTTAGGGAAGATTTGCTGTACCGCATAAACCTCATTACCGTAACCCTGCCCGCCCTGCGCGAGCGGCCGAAGGATATCCCGCTGCTGGTAGATTTTTTTATCAATAACCTCAAGCAGATATACAACCGGCCGGGGCTATCGGTAAGCAAAAGCGCCATGAAATGGCTGCAGCAGCTACCGCTGCCGGGCAACATTCGCCAGCTGAAGAATTTGGTGGAGCGCTCCATACTGGTGAGCAGCAAGAACGTGCTGGAGATTGATGATTTTAAATCGCAGCTGGAGCTATCGCCTCAAAAAAATGGCAATACCAAATGGCCGGGCGTGGGTACCGTTACGCTGGAAGAGATGGAGATAGAGATGATAAAGCGCGCCATGGCCTTCCACAAAAACCGGGTAAGCAAGGCAGCAACGGCGTTGGGCCTCACGCGCAGCGCGCTGTACCGCAGGCTGGATAAATTCGAGATACCTTACGATGAAGCTGAGGACTAAGTATATACTGTTCGTTGTGTTGCTGCATGGGCTTGTGCTCGCGCTCAGCTTTTATATTTTCGATAAAGACAGGGTTTTCTTCATCGTATCAGAGGTGGTGGTCATCATATCTATCATCATCTCCGTGAGCCTTTACCGGCAGCTGATAAGCCCGATAAAAATGCTGTTGCAAGGGATAGAGGCCATAAAAGACCAGGATTTTAACGTGAAATTCCTGCCTACGGGCAAACACGAAGTTGATGAACTGATAAACGTTTATAACCACATGATAGACGAATTACGCCACGAACGCACCCGGCAGGAAGAACAGCACTTTTTTTTGGAGAAGCTGATACACACCTCGCCAACCGGCATAGTGATATTGGATCATGATAACCGCATACAGCAGCTTAACCCCAAGGCTGCTCAGATCTTGGGCCTTACCGAAAAGGAGCTGAAAGGGCAGGAGATAGGCGCAGTGCATAACCCGCTTTTAGAGCAGGCCGCCGCTTTGCGCGCAGGCGATACCCTCACCGTAAAGCCCGATGGCATCAATACCTACAAGCTACAGAAATCGTATTTTGTGGATAGGGGCTTCCAACGCGGTTTCCTGATGATGGAAGAGCTCACCGCCGAGATTTTGGCGGCAGAAAAAAACGCCTACGGCAAGGTAATACGTATGATGGCGCACGAGGTGAACAACACCATCGGCCCGGTAAATTCTATACTGCAATCGGCCCTGCGTACCGACAGTCTTTGGCAAACCCAAACCGATGGGCTGCTAAACAATGCATTGCAGGTAGCTTTCGACCGTAACCAGAACCTCAACCACTTTATGCGCAACTTTGCCGATTTGGTAAAACTGCCCCCCGCCAACAAAAAACAAACCGACCTTAACCTGCTGCTTAGAGCCGTGATAGAACTGATGCACATAAAAGCGGAGAGCAAAGGCGTGCAACTGGTATTTACGGCTCCGGCCAAACCCTGTATCATCAGTGCGGATGTAGAGCAGCTAGAGCAGGCGCTTATCAATGTGGTGAAAAACGCCATAGAAGCTATCGAAAGTAGCGGCCGGGTGGAGTTTGCCATCGACCCCAAAACACGCCTGTTGACCATTACCGATAGCGGGAAGGGGATAACCGGCGAAGAGAGCGCCCAGCTGTTTTCGCCCTTCTTCAGCACCAAAAAAGATGGACAGGGCATAGGCCTCACCCTGGTACGCGAAATTATGCTGAACCACGGCTACGAGTTTTCCTTAAAAACCCTCGCTCCGGGTACAACGGTGTTCGCTATCAGCTTTAACTAGGGCAAACTTCCCTGTACCATGCCGGCATGCTGTATATCAGTCTTTTAGCTTTGGCTATCGCCTCAATTTATAATTAAAATGTTTGTCGCATTCGTAAACCGCGCCGCGTAATAAATGCGTTACAATTAAGTTTTTAGTTCGTTTTTCCTCAAAGTGATTGATTGTTAATTAAAAGTACGTAAATTCATAATTCCAATTACCATATTAAAAAATGAGAAGTACTTTTTACAAATACGCAATAGGCTGCTGCACAGGCCTGCTTGTGGGTATCAGCAGCTATGGGCAGGGCAGCTATCCCGATACCGCTGCGCGCCAGGCGCAACTGGATAATATCGTTGCAAATTATTACGGCACCATTGGCGATCAGTCGCGTTTGTACAATGGCCCGGAGTATAATTTTTATCCCAAATCTATAAAAGGGAGCGCTTATTTTGCCGATGCCCTTGATTTTAACACCGGCGGCGTGCAATACGATGGCTTTGAATACAAAAACCTGCAGGTGATGTACGATTTGAATAAAGATGCCATAGTAATGCAGATGCCAAACAAGGAGGCCAGCATTGAATTGATAAGCGAGCGGCTGCAGGGCTTCGATTTGCTGGGCCACCACTTTATACGCATAGAGCCCGCCCTGCTGGCTAATGCCCAAAACCTTACAGCCGGTTTTTACGACCAGATGTATAAGGGCAAAACCGAGTTTATCATCAGGCGCGAGAAAGCCATCCAAAACAACACCTCGGGGGTGTTGGATCGTTTTTTTACCGATGAGAGCCGTAAGATGTATTTGCTCATCAACGGGGCATACAAAAGTTTCAGCAACCAAAATAGCTTATACGATGTTTTGGGCGATAAAAAAGAAGAACTGAAGAAATACGTGAAAGATAACCACATCAGTTTCCGCGACGAAAAGGAGCAGGCCATGGTAAAGGTAATAGCCTATTATGACCAGATAACAAATTAAATATGAGAAAACTTTACTTGTTTTGCCTAAGCCTTCTGTTTACAATTCACTTCGCATCCGCGCAGCAAACGGCTAACAAAACCATCAGCGTAAACTTTCAGCAGGCAACCATCCAAACCGTAGTTGCCGATATCGAAAGCAAAAGCGGCCTTTACTTTTATTACGATGCCGCCCAGTTCGATAGCGTTAGGGTTACCCTGCAGGCAAACGACAAAACAGTAAGCAGCATACTGGATCTAACCTTTAGGGGAACTGATTTTAGTTACGCCATCAATGGCAAACAAGTATTTATAACCAAAACGCAAATCCTGCAAACCGCACTCGCGCCGGGTTACTTTGGCACTTCGCCGGCACCTGTAACAGCGCCGGTTGTTACCGTACCCGCAGGTACGCCTTTAGCACTTACCACAATAGCAAAAGCCCCTGCGACAGCGGCCCCGACCCCGGGAGGTGCCCCGGTCACCGCAACTGCTCCCACAACGGCCCCGGTTACCGCCCTGTCAGATAATCGCGACAAGATAATCGCTGCCGCTAACGAAAATAAGCTTTACGAGATAGGCATAAAAACCAACGATATAAAAGCGGGCAAGGCCACGCTCTCGGGTTACGTACGGGATATCAAATCGGGCGAGCCGGTAACAGGCGCCAGCATTTATATAACCGAACAAAAAACCGGCGTGGCTACGGATCAGTTCGGCTATTTCACCATTACCCTGCCACGGGGCAAGCATCTGCTTAGCATACGTGGCGTAGGCATGCGCGATACCCGCAGGCAAATCATGCTGTATTCTGACGGTAAGATCATCATCGAGCTACAGGAGCAGGTAACCACCTTAAAAGAAGTAAAAATATCGGCAGATAAGGTTGCCAACGTTAAAGCGGTTGAGATGGGTATTACCCGGCTGGATATCAAAAGCATCAAACAAGTGCCCACGGTATTTGGCGAGGCCGATGTGCTAAGGGTGGTACTGACGCTGCCCGGCGTGCAAACCGTAGGCGAGGCTTCCACAGGCTTCAACGTGCGCGGCGGCTCAGCAGATCAGAATCTGATTTTGCTTAACGATGCCACTATCTACAACCCATCGCACTTCTTCGGCTTCTTCTCAGCGTTCAACCCCGATATCGTAAAAGGGGTAGAGCTGTACAAGAGCAGTATCCCCGAGCGGTTCGGGGGCCGCCTGTCGTCGATATTAGATGTTAGCGATAGGGAAGGTAACAAAAAGAAATTTACAGGTTCGGCAGGTATCGGTGCTATAACCAGCCGCTTCAATATCGAAGGGCCGATAATTAAAGATAGAACCTCGTTCATTTTCGGTGGCCGTGCCACTTATTCAGATTGGCTGCTTAAGCTATTGCCCGATGCTTATAAAAACAGCCAGGCATCTTTTTATGATTTTAACCTGGATATAAGCCACCAGCTAAGCGATAAGGACAATATCTACATCACCACCTACATCAGCCGCGATAAATTCAAGCTCAATAGCGATACAGGCTACAGCTACAGTAACCGCAACTTCAATATCAAGTGGAAACACAACTTCAATAACAAAATGTTCGGCGTGTTTTTAGCCGGTAATGACCGCTACCAATACGATATCTCCAGTTTCGACAACCCCATTACCGCCTACAAGCTTAAGTTCGATATCAACCAAACCAACTTCAAATCCGATTTTACTTACTACCTCAATACCCGCAATACCATCAGCTTCGGGCTAAACAGCATTTATTATAAGTTGCACCCCGGTACTTATGGGCCAAACGATGCGGCTTCTTTAATCGTACCCGATGTTGTGCCCGCGCAGCAGGCCCTGGAGAGTGCCCTTTACCTGGGCGATAAATTCGACCTGAACGACGACCTTTCCGTGAGCTTCGGTATCAGGTATTCGCTCTATAACTTCCTCGGCCCCCAAACTGTAAATAATTATGCCCCGGGCGTGCCACGCAGCAGCACAACGTTGATTGATAGCACGCAATACAGCAGCGGCAAGCTCATCAAAACTTATGGCGGCCCCGAAATAAGGTTATCGGCAAGGTACAACCTGGGCGATAACCTGTCGGTTAAGGCAGGCTACAATACCTTAAGGCAGTACATACACCTGCTATCTAATACCACTGCCATTGCGCCTACCGATGTTTGGCAGCTAAGCAACCCCAACATAAAACCACAATTTGGCGATCAGGTATCCCTGGGGCTATACAAAAACCTGAAAGATAATACCATCGAAACATCGGTAGAAGTTTACTACAAACGCCTGCGCGATTATTTAGATTACCGCAGTGGCGCTACGCTGGTGCTTAACCACCATATAGAAACAGATGTGATCAATACCAGGGGTAAGGCCTATGGCATCGAATTTATGGTGCGTAAAAATACCGGGGCGGCCAACGGCTGGATAACTTACGCTTACTCGCGCACTTTCCTGAAACAGGACGACCCAACCCTGGGCCAGCCCGTAAACAATGGTGATTTTTACCCTGCCAATTACGATAAGCCGCACAGTTTTAATTTTGTAGGCAACTACAGGTTTACCCACAGGTTCAGCATATCGTTAAATGTTACTTACAGCACAGGCAGACCAATTACGCTGCCAACTGGTAAGTACTACTACGCAGGTTCGGAGCGGGTGTATTATTCAGATAGGAACGCCTACCGCATCCCCGATTATTTCCGTAGCGATTTCTCGCTGAATATTGAAGGCAACCACCGGGTGCACCAGTTTTTCCACAGCTCGGTAACCTTGGGCGTGTACAACCTTACAGGCAGGCAAAACGCTTACTCAACCTACTTTACGCAGGAGAGCGGCGTTATTACCGGGTATAAGCTATCCATATTTGCGCACCCTATACCATTTATCAACTATAACCTCAGGTTCTGATGATGATGCATAAACGGGCATTGATCTTAATGATATTGGCTATGGCTGTGGCAATTGCCGCATGCCGCAAGCCCTACCTGCCGCCGGCCGTAGTTGCGAGTATCAGCTTGCTGGTGGTTGAAGGCGTAATTGTGCCCGGTGCCGATTCTACCATCATCAGGCTGAGCCACACCGTAAAACTATCCGAAAAAACAAGCAGCCAGCCCGAAACGGGCGCCACCGTTACCGTAGAGGGCAATGGTGCCACTTATAGTTTGGCAGAATTAGGCAGCGGCACCTACGCAGCAGCCAGCCTTAGCCTGAGCGCTGCGAATAAATACCGCCTTAAAATACGCACCGCATCGGGCCAGGAGTATCAGTCTGACGACATGGAAGTAAAAATTACTCCGCCCATCGACAGCCTTGCTTACAAGATAGAGGCAGACGGGTTGCACATCTACTCAGCTGCGCACGATGCAACCAACAACACGCGTTATTACCGTTGGGACTACCAGGAAACCTGGCGGTACAATTCGCTTTTCGAATCGAAATACAAGGTGGGCCGCGATACCGTTATACCACGCGAATATCCGCAGGACGAGATTTATAAATGCTACGGCTCGTACCAGGCAAGTACCATCCTTTTGGGTTCTACCGTTAAACTGGCTGAGGATATCGTAACGCAAAACCCCATAACGCAGATTGCGCCCGGCACCGAACGGTTGAGCATACGGTACAGCATCAAACTTAACCAATATGCCTTAACCAAAGAGGCCTATGCATTTTGGGAAAACCTCAAAAAAAATACCGAGCAATTGGGTAGCATTTTCGATGCCCTGCCATCAGAGTTATCGGGCAACGTGCATAACGTAAGCAATCCGGCTACCCCCGTTATTGGCTATGTAAGCATCAGCACGGTAAGCTCCAAACGAATCTATATCGACAGGACGGAGCTGCCTTTTACGCCCGAATGGCGCGATGTTTACCCCTATGATGGCTGTAAATCCGATTACGGCCTTTACGTAGACCCGCGTTATAACAACACTAACACTGTTAAGGGGAATATTATCGAAAGTATCAATTTTCCTATAGATGCGATAACAGTGCCAAATGCGGCTACCAAAAAGGATTCTATAGTAGGGTTTTCATATGCCTCGCGGCAATGTGTAGATTGTACGCTGCGCGGTAGCCCAAAACGCCCTGCTTTTTGGGCAGACAAATAATTATAAGGAAATGATAGGGAAGGTAAAATATATAATATGTGTAGCGCTGTTTTCAACAGCTTTGGGTTGCCGTAAACCCTATCTACCGGCTGTAATAGCCACAAATGCTAGTTTATTGGTGGTAGAAGGCGTGATAAACCCGGGGGCAGATTCTACTGTGATCAAATTGAGCCACACGGTAAAGCTATCTGAAAAAACTACCAGCCAGCCCGAAACCGGTGCCACTGTTACCGTAGAAGGCAATGGCGCAGTTTATCATCTGGCCGAGATAGGCAGCGGTACTTACGCAGTAACCGGCCTCAGCCTAAACAGCGCCCAGAAGTACCGGCTAAAGATACATACCGCAGGAGGGCAGGATTACCTGTCTGACGAGATGGATGTGAAAATTACCCCACCTATCGACAGCCTGAGTTATACGATGGGCGATGACGGGCTACATTTCTTTTCGGCTACACACGATCCTACCAACAACACCCGTTTCTACCGTTGGGATTACCAGGAAACCTGGCGTTTTAACGCGCTGTTTGAATCGAAGTTAAAAACCGTTGCCAACCTGGATACTATCATACCCCGGGAATATCCTCAGGATAATATTTATAAGTGTTTTGGCTTTCGTCAGTCAAGCACTATCCTGTTAGGTACATCCAACAAAATAGAACAGGATATTATCACCAATAATCCTATAACCCAAATAATCCCCACTTCTGAGAAAGTGAGCATACGCTATAGCTTGCTGGTAAGGCAATACGCGCTTACCAAAGAAGCCTACGCATTTTGGGAAAACCTCAAAAAAAACACTGAGCAGTTGGGAAGCATCTTTGACGCCCTACCTTCGGAAATATCCGGTAATATTCATAATGTCGCCAACCCGTCAACGCCCGTAATAGGCTATATAAGTATCAGTACGGTTACCTCCAAAAGGATATATGTTGACAGGACAGAGCTACCCGGTACTTACATATGGCACACCCTGTATCCATACGAAGGCTGCTCGGAGGGAAAGAGCTATTTTGTAGATGCTTTAGGTGTTAACACAGTAGAAAGTAATATTATACAATCGGTAAATGTGCCACTTACAGCTATTACCGTGTTTGACCCTACCACAGGAGGAGATAAAATTATAGGTTACTACTACAGTGCCCGTACCTGCGCCGATTGTACTATAAGGGGATTTAATACTAAACCGGCATTTTGGGTAGATAAGTAAAGATGGGAAAGATAGCATATATCGTCTGCATAATGCTGTTATTAACAGCTTTGGCTTGCCGTAAGGCATACCTGCCGCCGGCAATTACATCGGCCGGAGGCGTGCTGGTGGTTGAGGGCGTAATTGTGCCGGGGGCAGATTCTACAATCATCAAGCTGAGTCATACCGTAAAACTGTCTGAAAAAACCACTAGTCAGCCCGAGACGGGTGCAAAGGTTACAGTAGAAGGTAACGGCGCAATTTATAATTTAACAGAAATAACGAGTGGCACCTATGCATCGGCAGGCTTAAGCCTCGATGCCGCAAAAAAATACCGCCTGAAAATACACACCTCCGGTAACCAGGATTATTTATCTGACGAGATGGAGGTAAAGATTACGCCGCCGATTGATACCCTGGCCTATGAAATCCAAAGCGATGGGGTGAACATCACCTCCGCTGCGCATGACCCGCTCGATACCACCAGGTACTACCGTTGGGAATATCAGGAAACCTGGCGTTTCAACTCTGAGTTCGAATCTAAGTATAAAGTTGTGGGCGATACCCTGCTGCCCCGCCAGCATACGTTAGAAGATGAAATATACAGTTGCTGGGGCAATCATGGTTCAAACGTTGTCCTTTTAGCATCCACCGTAAATTTGCAGCACGATGTAGTGGTTAAAAACCCAATCGCATTTATTAAGGCCGGCGACGAAAAAATAAGCATCAGGTATAGCATGCTGTTAAAACAGTATGCGCTCACTAAACAGGCCTTTTATTTTTGGACGGAGTTGAAAAAGAACACGGAGAGCCTGGGCAGTATTTTTGACGCACTGCCCTCGCAATTGGCGGGTAATATCCATAATACAGCAAATCCAACGGCACCGGTAATCGGTTTTGTAAGCATCAGCACCATATCCACAAAAAGGATTTTTATAGATAGGAGCGAAATGCCTTTTACCACGGCCTGGCGAGTAGTTTATCCCGATTTTTTTTGCGAAGGAGGCACAGCACAGGATCCCGATAAGTTTGGTAACAATACCATCCGTTCCGAGATAATCCATGGTCCGCATTATGCATTGGATGTTTTTTTTGATCCTAAGGGGCACATGTATGCCGCAGAATACAACACCGGCGAATGTGTAAACTGTACATTGAGGGGTACAAACAGGAGACCATCTTTTTGGAAATGAAGATAAACGGCATCATAAGATATATGGCTTTTGCATCGCTGTTTTTAACGGCTCTAGGCTGCCGTAAGCTATATTTACCGCAGGTAGATGCTGTTGATAATGGCTTGCTGGTGGTTGAAGGCGTGATTGTGCCCGGTGCCGATTCTACTTTTATAAGGCTTAGCCACACCGTAAAATTGTCCGAGAAAACATCGAGCCAGCCGGAAACAGGTGCAACGGTTACTGTAGAAGGCAATGGCGCAACTTATAATTTACAGGAAATAAGCAGCGGTACCTATGCATCCGCAGGGTTGAGCCTCGATGCTGCAAAAACATATCGGCTGAAAATACATACCGCCGGGGGGCAGGATTACCTGTCTGATGAGATGGAGGTGAAGATTACACCGCCTATTGATTCAATTAGCTATAAGGTAAAAGGCGATACGCTCGATTTTTATTCGGCCGCGCACGATCCCTCGGGCAAAACGCAGTATTACCGCTGGGATTACCAGGAAAACTGGCGCTTCAACGCCGCTTTTTTGTCGGAATTTAAAGTGTTTGGCGACACCATCATAGAGCGCGAATTCCCGCAGGACGATATTTATAAATGCTACAGTTCATCCAAAAGTAGTACCATCATTTTGAATACATCGGTGCGTACAAGCCAGGATATCATCAGCCAAAACCCTATTACCCAAATACCGGCCGGCTCCGAAAAGATAAGCATAAGGTACAGCATGTTGCTGCGGCAGTACGCACTTAGTAAGGCGGCGTATGCTTTTTGGGAGAATCTGAAAAAAAATACTGAGCAACTAGGGAGCATATTCGATGCGCTGCCCTCAGAAATTTCGGGCAACATACACAATGTGGCCAACCCGCAAACACCGGTGATAGGGTACATCAGCATAAGTACCACTGCCTCAAAACGAGTTTATGTGGATAGGTCCGAAATGCCTTTTACGCCTGCATGGCGTACGGTGTACGCCTTCGAGGGTTGTTCCATCAGGATACCCGAAGGGAATGAGATACAAGAGAGCGTGATTGATGGCAACGGTGTAAATATTCCCATTAAGGCCAATAACTATACCAGCAGGCAATGCGCCGACTGCACTATACGCGGAACGCTGCTTAAACCTGCGTTTTGGACGGATAATTAAAATATACTGTAACCGATATAACAATATTTGATGAACATGAACAGTAAGAAAATATTAGAGTTGCTTAAGCACACTTTGCTTATGCCGGCGCTTGCGCTTCTGGTTGCCCAGAGCCACGCCCAGGAGGTCCAGCCCGTGCAAAATGCTTTTAGCCAATACACGCAAAAAGCCTTGCAGGAGAAAATATTCGTGCATACGGACAAAAGCACCTACCTGGCCGGGGAGATTATCTGGTTCAAAATATACTGCGTAGACAATGCTTTGAACCGCCCGTTAACGCTTAGCAAGGTGGTGTATGTGGATGTTTTGGATAATACCCAGGCAAGTGTAATGCAGGCCAAGATAGCTATGAAGAATGGTACGGGCAGCGGCTCGCTGGTGGTGCCGGCATCGGTTGCAAACGGCAATTATAAGCTACGAGCCTACACCAACTGGATGAAGAATTTTGGTCCTGAGGGGTTTTTCGAGAAAGCCATCACTATCATAAACCCTTTGCGCACGCCCGAGCCAACTGCTAAAATAAAATCGCCTAATTACGACCTGCAGTTCTTTCCGGAGGGGGGCAGCCTGGTGGCTGGCTTACCATCAAACGTTGCTTTTAAAGCCACCGGCAAAAACGGGCAGGATATAACATTTAAAGGGGCCATCTTAAATGACCACAATGATACGGTGGCGCGTTTCCAGCCGCTCAAATTCGGCATGGGGCATTTTGCTTTTACGCCTGTTGCGGGCAGCACCTACCGGGCCGAAATAAAAGTGGGCAACACATCTTCGGTTGTTGCATTCCCCGCTATAAACCCTAAGGGTTATACCATGCGCGTTACCGATGCCGGCAACAGCACGCTGAATGTAACTGTAAACACCAATGCCGGCGATGGCCAGGCGTACCTTTTCGCCCAAACCCGCGGCATAGCCAAAGTGGCCCTCAGTACGTCCAGCAACGCAGGCGTGGCCGTATTTACCATCAGTAAAGATAAACTGGGCGATGGCATTACGCAGCTTACCGTTTTCGATGCCAACCGCCAGCCCGTTTGCGAGCGTTTGTATTTTAAACGCCCTAAACAAAGCCTGTTTGTTGATGCCGCCGCCGATGCGCAGCAATACGTTACGCGCAAAAAGGTGAACGTAAGCATAGCCGCTAAGGATGCCGCAGGCAAGATGCTGGCATCGGGCTTATCGATGTCGGTTTACCGTATCGATTCCCTGCAAACGGCCGACCGGCAGGATATCCTGAGCTACTTTTGGCTCGGGGCCGACCTTAAGGGCAATATCGAATCTCCGGGGTATTACCTTACCGCTACCGGCCCCGAAGTAGACGAGGCCACCGATAACCTGCTGCTTACGCAGGGCTGGCGCAGGTTCCGTTGGGAGGATGCCCTGTCTGGCACTGCGCCCGCTTTTAAATACCTGCCTGAGTATAACGGTCACCTGGTGATTGGTAAAGCAACAGATGCCGCACAAAGAGCAGCTAAGGATGTTACGGCATACCTTGCCGTACCGGGTAAGCGCGTACAGGTTTTTGCGGCAAGGAGCAACGCCGACGGAACATTGTACTTCAACACCAGCGAATTGTACGGCGCCAACGAGATAGTAGTACAAACCAATACCGAACGCGATACCATCCACAAACTGGAGATATTGAGCCCGTTTTCTGAGCAATATAGCACTACCGCCCTACCTGGCTTTGAACTTACACCCGGCATGCAGGGTGCATTGACGCAGCAGAGCCTCAGTATGCAGGTGCAGAATATTTACGCCGGCAATAAACTGAGGCATTATAACCTGCCCGTAGTAGATAGCGCGGCGTTTTTCGGCAAGCCGTTTAAAACCTACAAGCTGGATGATTTTACCCGCTTTGTTACCATGGAAGAGGTGGTACGCGAGTACGTGCGTGAGGCCTACAGCGTATCTAAAACAAAGGGGCGGTCGCATATCACCCTGATGGACAACAAGACCCCGCTGAATGGCGACCCGCTGGTAATGGTTGATGGCGTGCCGGTGTTCAACCTGAATAAACTGATGGACGTAGATCCGCTTAAGGTGCAGCGGCTGCAGGTTATGCCCAATCGCTACTTTTGGGGGCCTGCGATATTCGAAGGCATCATGAACTACACCACCTACAAAGGCAACCTTGGCAGCGCCGAACTCGATCCTCACGCCCTGGTAATGGACTACGAAGGCATGCAAATACAGCGCGAGTTCTATTCGCCGATGTACGATACCGAAGAGCAGATGCGGAGCCGTATGCCCGATTTCCGTAACCTGCTGTTCTGGTCGCCGGATATAAAAACCGGTACGCAAACAGCCAACAAAGTAGCATTTTACACATCAGACCAAATCGGCAAATACTTCGGCATAGTACAGGGGATGAATGCCAATGGCAATGCTGCCGCGCAAACCTTTACTTTTGAGGTGAAGGCGGATAGCAGGCCTTAAGGGGTAAGTCAACAAACCGTAAATTTCGGTAGGGGAGGCACCAAAACCGGTGCAGTTGCGCCATCTTTAGCGCAAAAAAAAGATGGAGCAACAACTATTCGTAACCATGGCACTGCAGGGGTGGAACACCCAGGTAGCACGCGCCGAAAAATATTTCAATGCCCTTAGCGATACCGATTTTCAAAAGACGATAGCACCCGGCAAAAACCGTATCATATACCTTTACGGCCACCTTACCAGCTACCACGGCCTGCTTAGCGAAACCCTGGGCATTGGTGAGGCCCTATACCCCGAACTGGCCCCCGCATTCCTCCGCACGCCAGATGGCCCCGGCGTAGATGCTTATACCGTAGAACAGCTAAAACAATATTGGGCCGATGTGCACGGTCGTCTAAATGAGCTATTTGCCGCTTTGCCAGCCGAAGATTGGTTTAAACGCCACAACGCCATGACGGATGAGGATTTCGCCAAGGACCCCACCCGCAACCGTCTCAGCGTGTTACTCAGCCGTACCAACCATATCGCTTATCATTTTGGGCAGTTGGTGTTGGCGTAAGGAATAAATATAGACCCATTACGGCAATGGTGCCCTTTATCTGAACTCGAATTTTAAGGAATTAACGAATTGTCAGAAAGATTTATTCCGTTTCAACATTCTGTTAATTCTTAAAATTCGTTTAATTCGAGTTCAGACAAAAGCACAACCCCAACCCACCTAAACCCGATGGCAGCGGCACGAAGTACAGCGTACAGCGGGGCTGCCGCAACCCACGTAGCACCCAACCCTGCTTTTCTCGCAAAAAAAATGTATCATTTTTATATCTGTTGATAATTTAATTGGCTTTGTTTTAAAAAACAGCTAAATTTCCACTGTGAATGGCCTTTAATGCTTTTAGGTTATTTATTCGTCCCCGCAGGGTCTCTCGAAGAGGCCCCTGCGGACCGCGATTTACAACACCTGTCACTGATCTGTACATTGGAAAACTTAACCCGCAGAAATTTCTTAAGCAAGGGGGCCATGCTGGCCGGGGGAACTTATCCCGCCATGCTGGCGCTGGGCATGCTCAAAGCTGCACCTGCACATGCCTTTAACCTTACCGGTACTGGCAACGGCAAACACATCATTATTTTAGGCGGAGGATTAGCCGGCATGGCATCAGCCTACGAGTTGAATAAGCTTGGCTATAAAACCACCATATTAGAAGCCCGCGAAAGGGCAGGGGGGCGATGTTGGAGTATCCGCAACGGCAGCACCAACCAGGAAACCGGGATGCCCACCGCAACCGCAAAATTCGATGACGGGCTGTACTTTAACGCAGGCCCATCACGCATACCTCACCACCATGAACTTACGCTTCACTATTGTAAAGAACTGGGCGTACCCATACAGGTTTACAACAACGTAAACGAAGGTGCCTATTACTTCGCCGAGGGCAAAGGCCCACTCTCCAATAAAAAAATACGCGCCCGCGAGGTACATAACGATGTACGCGGCTACATGGCCGAACTGCTGAGCAAAAGCGTAGATCATGGGGCTTTAGACGCCGCCCTCACTAAAGAAGACACCCAAAAAGTACTGGAATACCTGGCTGCCGAAGGCGGTTTGGATATTGATAAGCTATACAAGGCATCTGCCCGCAGGGGGTATCAGGAATCTCCCGGGGCGGGGAACAAACCCGGAAAAATTGCGGAGGCGAACAAGCTGGCGGATATCATCCAGTCCGGTTTGCTGGACCCTGATTTTTATAACGTGGCAGAGTACACCTATGAGTTGCAAATGACCATGTTCCAGGCGGTGGGCGGCATGGATATGATAGCCAAAGCACTACAGAAGCAGGTGGCACTCTCGCTTAAATTAGGTGCCGAGGTTACCAATATCACCAACCTGCCCGAAGGCGTAAAAGTAACTTATAAAGATGCCACGGGCGAGCACGTTTTGCAGGGCGACCTTTGTATTTGCACCCTGCCGCTGCCCGTGCTAAGCAATATCAATAATAATTTTTCGGGCGATGTGAGCCGGGCGATAGATTATATCGGCTACATCCAAACCGGCAAAATAGGCCTGCAGTTCAAACGCAGGTTTTGGGAAGAGGATGATCATATTTATGGCGGTATCACCCACACTAATAACGATTTAACGCAAATATTTTATCCAAGTTATGATTATTTGGGTAAAAAGGGTATCTTGATTGGGTATTACAATTTCAACGAAAAGGCGGTGCGTACAGGCGACTTAAGTTATGCCGACCGCGAGAAGCTGGCTCTGCAAAAAGGCAGACTGATACACCCGCAGTACGATGCGGAATTCGAGCGGTCGTTCTCGGTAAGTTGGCATAAAACTAAATACAACCTGGGCGGCTGGGCGGTTTATAATAACGAAACCCGCAAAACGCAGTACCCGGCTTTATTGAAACCCGATAAGCAGGTGTACTTTGCGGGCGAGCACTTAACATACCTCAACGCCTGGATGGCAGGGGCCTTCGAATCGGCAAGGAGCGTAGTAGCCCAGGTACATGCCCGCGTAACCGAGCAAAGGGTAAGCTATCCGGCTGTAAAATAACAGACAAAACTAAAATTAAACGATATGTCAAACTCACTAAACCGCCGTAACTGGATAAAAAGCAGCGCCTTGATGGCCGGAGGCGTGGCTTTTCTAAGCAGCACCGTTAGCAAGCTGGCCGCCATGCCGCTGGTACGCAAAATGCGCACCGGCAACACCATGCTTGCCGAAGAGGCTGCCCTGATGCAGGTGCCCGCCCCCATGAAGGCAAGGCTGATGGCCAACGAGAACCCTTTTGGCCCCTCTGCCGCCGCTAAAAAGGCCATCACCGATTCGCTGGATACCAGCTACCAGTACACCTTTGCGCAGATATTCAACATGCGCTTAAAAGTAGCCAGTTACGAAGGCGTGAAAGCGAATAATGTTTTATTGTCGTCGGGTTCATCGCCACTACTGCTTGCTGCTGCCATGTATTACAGCAAAGGCGGAAAGGAAATCATTACCGGCGACCCGTCATACGACGACTTGCCAACACAGGCTGAGCATTTTGATGGCAAATGGGTAAAGGTGCCATTAACGGCCGACTACAAGCTTGATCTGGATGCCATGGAAGCCAAGGTAAGCGATAATACCGGGCTGGTTTACATTTGTAACCCCAACAACCCTACCGCTACCGTTGTAGATACCGAAAAACTGAAGGGCTTTTGCGAGCGCGTATCGAAAAAGACGCTTGTTTTTGTAGATGAGGCCTATATTGATTACCTGCCGGATCCGAAGGCCATCACCATGATGGATTGCATTAAGGCCGGGCAAAATATCATTATTGCGCGTACTTTTTCTAAACTCTATGGTTTTGCCGGGCTGCGCTTTGGTTATATCATCGGCCAGCCCGATACCATTAAAACGCTGGGTAATTATACACCGGGCTGGGCAGGCTTATCCTCTGCCACACTTGCGGCGGCTATGGCAACGTATAACGAAACCGATTACCTGCAGGATGCGCTGAAGAAAACAATAGCCTCCAAAGAGTTTTTATACGAAACTTTGAAAAAGGAGGGTTACACCTACATTCCATCATCGGCAAATTTTGTGATGTTCCCGTTGAAAATGGATGCCAAAAAATTCGCCGACGAAATGATGAAACGCGGCGTTGCCCTGCGCGATTGGAAACTGAACGGCCAGGACTGGTGCCGCATCAGCATTGGCCGTATGGACGAGATGGAAGCCTTTGCAGCGGCGTTTAAGGAGATATCGTAGGGTTGTTGGTGACAACACCAACAATGGCTGGAAAGATAAAAAATAACAAAAAAACGTCATCCCGAACTTGTTTCGGGACCCCATCATGCATTCACGACATGCAGGTCCGCTTTGCATAACGTTCACCTGCCGTGTGGGGGTGCCGAAATAAATTCGGCATGACGGAACCTAATAGATAACTAATATAAAACTCTGTGTCCCTCTGTGCCTTCTCTGCGCCCTCTGTGGTAAAAAATAACCACAACGCTACGAAGCGCATTTAAATTATTGAACTATAATGCGTAATTTATTATCTGCAATACTGATCCTTTTTATTACGAAAGCTGCCTTCGCACAGGATAAGCCCGCAAACCCGCGCCCGCTAACGCTGGCCGAGTACACCAAGGCAAAAACTTATACAATCGCCAATCTGGATAACGACACCTACGTGAAGTTCGACAATGCTTACGTGCTGGATAGGTACGAGAGCCGCAAGCCCTACTTCATCACCGGCAGCGATAACCTCAAAAAACGTATCGACCTGTACAAGTTCATCGCCAAAGAGGGCATGCAGGAGATTGGTACTATGGTATTTTACACCAGCGAAACCGGCAAGCGCTACCAGGCTCTGGTACCCGATTTTACTGCAGATGCCGCGGTATGGGCAGCCTACTTTCTGGATATTGACGATATCAACAAGGTGGAGAAAAACTTCATCCTGAAGTTGAGCTATGTGCTTTCCAAGGAATTCAGCTTTCAGCAATATAAAGTGCTGAATGCGGGTAAGGATATGAAAGAAGAATCGGCCACTTACGGCAATGATATCTGTTTCCCCGGCGATGAGCTGGTTACCATGGCCAACGGAGCAACGAAATTACTTAAAGACGTAAAAAGCGGCGATGAAGTAATCACCATAGACCCTCTTACCAAAAAGACTACCGCCACCAAAGTAAAGGAACTTACGGTGCATGCCGCTAAGAATTATGCGCTTACCCAATTGGTGCTGGTATCTGCACAGGAAAATATTACGGCAATTGGCACTCAGGTAAACCTGCGCGCCAAGGTATTAAAGGCCACGCCAAACCACCCCATGCTAACCAAACAAGGCAAACTTAAAATAGGGGACATTGCCATTGGTCAGCAGGTACTTTGCCTTAACGATGTTACCGGTAAATACGAAGCCTACACCGTGCTGCAAAAGAACGAGCATGCCGGTGGCGTACAAAACGTTTACAACATCGTCGCCGAACACGGCAGCACCATCATGATGAACGGGGTAATGGTGATGCAGAAATAAAACACGCAAATCCAAAATGTAGAGACGCAATATTTTCTGGCACATAGGAATTTACACGTAGAGACGCAATATTTTGCGTCTCCCATAAGCAAATCGGCCATGCATATTAAGAGACGCAAAATATTGCGTCTCTACGGTTAGCCGCGTCCTCTGATTTTATCGTAATTTGCCCGTATAATGGAGCATGTTTTTACCGGGAATGATGGCAACGTAAACGATGGGATGTATATCCTGAAGGGAAAGACCCTAACGGAACTTAACGCAGTGGCAATTGCCCTCCATTCATCGGTTACAAGTTACGAGGACTTGGGCAGCGAGCCTTTAACGCCCGTTAAATTCCGGGTTAATCTGGCTGGTTTTACAGGGAGGGATGGAGCCGCTACGGTAGATATAACCATCAACAATCACCCCGATTGTATTATACTCCACTGCCCCTGCAGCCAGCCCAAAAGCAAGCTTTGCAGTCACCAATCCTCGGCGCTGCTGCAAATCATCGGCAACCAAAACTACCTGATATTCTTTGATGATAAGCTGCGGCACGATAAGCTGCGGAAATTCGCCGCTGATTATGGCCTCGCCGATGTAGCCGACCCCGACGAGCACTTCGCGCCAGAATTGCAGGATGGCCGCCTCGTAATCAAACCAAAAAATAAGGCATTGTTCCCGGTCAGCAATGCCAGCCTGTTGGATTTGGAGCGGCAGCTGATGTTCCGGTCCGCACCCGATGCTGCGCCAAAAGCAGCAACCGGCGAGGATACCAAACGCATCCTGGTACTCAAACAACATAAATTCTACAAACACCTGTTGGTGGAACTTTACGATGCCGCCGTGGCCAAAGATGACCGCATTAAAAACCCGTTCGTTCAGGTTGCCCCACTGCAATTGATATCGGATACCAACGATGCACTCGAACTGAAATTCTTTACTGCCGTATCGCGTTTCCAGCAAAATATCGATACAAAGGTCAATCAGGCTAATTTGGAGGGTTTGCGTTCCATCGTCAAAAATCCACTTAACCTGGAATGTTACCTGCACAAAGGCGAGGTATCAGAAAAAGTTTCGGCTGCGGCTTTGCAGCCGGTAGCATTGCGTAGCATAAGCAAAGGCCTGCAGCTTACGGTGGATGAGAAGGGTGACTTTTTCGAGTTATCCGGCGAGTTGCACCTGGGCGAGGAGCGTTACCCCGTAAATAAATTGGAAACGGCTTTCGGCTATTTCATCAGTATAGATAAGGCGCTTTACCTGGTGAAAGATCTGCAGATGATGGGCGCAATTGGCCTCTTTAAATCCTCGGGCGAGAATTTGCTGATACACCGCTCGCAGTTCAAAGAGTTCCGCACGCGGATATTGAACAAGCTGGAAGAGAGCATGGCGGTGCATTATCCCTACATCCTGAAGGCCACGTCCGCGCAGTTGAAGAAGCATCATTTCGATAAGAACGAGATGATTATCTACCTGTCGGATTTTGGGCAGCATGTGATGTTACTGCCTGTTATGCGCTACGGCGATGCCGAGATACCCATCCGGAAGGATACGCAGATATACGCGCCTGACGATAAAGGCCGCGAGTTTTTGGTGCAACGGAACGATGTGGCCGAAAAGCATTTCAACAGTCTCATCATCCAGCAACATCCTTATTTTGAGGAACAGGTAGGCGATGAGATACAGTACTTTTACCTCCAAAAAAAACGCTTTTTGGATGAGGACTGGTTTTTAGAAGCCTTCGAAGCCTGGAACAAGGCGGGCATAACCATTTTGGGTTTCAACGAATTGAGCGGCAATAAGCTGAACCCCAATAAGGTGAATATCACCATCAAGATACTCAGCGGCATCAACTGGTTCAATGCGCATATCACGGCCAAATTTGGCAAACGCAGGGCATCATTGAAGCACCTGCACAAGGCTATCCGCAACAAAACCAAATTCGTGCAGCTGGATGATGGCACCCTCGGGATATTGCCTCAGGAGTGGCTTGAGAAGTTCGATAAGTACTTCAGGGCGGGGCAGATTTGGGAAGACGAGCTACGCATCGCCAAAACCAATTACGAGACCATCGAGGAACTGTTTGAAAAACAAATGCTGGATGAGCAGGTAAAGCTGGAGATAAAGGACCTGCACCGCCGCTTTGCCAATTTTGAATCGATAGCGGAAGTGCCCGTGCCTGCTACCTTGCTCACCACCCTGCGCCCTTACCAAAAGCAGGGCCTCAACTGGCTGAATTTCCTGGACGATTTTAGCTTCGGTGGTTGTTTGGCCGATGATATGGGTTTGGGTAAAACCATCCAGATACTGGCGTTCATCCTGTCGCAGCGCGAAAAGGTGGCGCAGAATACCAATCTGCTGGTGGTGCCCACTTCATTGATATTCAACTGGCAGGCGGAGGTTGCCAAATTTGCGCCCTCGCTAAAAATATACACCATCTACGGTGCCGACCGGGTGAAGAGCATTGCCGATTTCGATAGCTATGAGTTGGTAATAACCTCCTACGGTACGCTCCTGGCGGATGTGAATTACCTTAAGGATTATACCTTCAATTACATTTTTCTGGACGAATCGCAGAATATCAAGAACCCCGGCTCGCAGCGGTATAAGACCGCAAAGCTGCTGAATGCGCGCAACCGCATAGCCATTACCGGCACACCGATAGAGAATAATACCTTTGATTTGTACGGGCAGCTTTCGTTTACCTGTCCGGGTTTGCTGGGCACGCACCAGTATTTTAAGGAGATATACGCAGTACCTATCGACCAGTTCAAGGTGAGCAAACGCGCGCGCGAATTGCAGCAGAAGATACGCCCCTTCGTACTGCGCCGCACCAAGCAGGAGGTTGCCGCCGAACTACCCGAGAAAACCGAAATGGTATTGCATTGCCCTATGGACGAGCAGCAGCGCAGCATTTACCTGGCCTACGAGCGCGAGTTTAGGGAATATATATCCGCCACCACGCAGGACGAACTGCCCAAACGAGCCATGCATGTGCTGAAAGGACTGACCAAGCTGCGGCAGATATGCGATTCGCCGCAATTGCTGCAAGGTGAGCGGGTGCCCGGCAATGCTTCATCTAAGATAGATACGCTGATAGCCGAGATAGAAAGTAAATCGCCTAACCATAAGATACTGGTGTTTTCGCAATTCGTGGGGATGTTGGATTTGATTAAAGCAGAGCTGATGAAACGCAAGATTGGCTTTGCCTACCTCACTGGTGCCACCCGTAACCGGGCGCAGGTGGTGAACGATTTTCAGGATAATGCCACCACGCGCGTATTTTTGGTGAGCCTGAAAGCCGGCGGCACGGGCCTTAACCTCACCGCCGCCGATTACGTTTACCTGGTTGACCCCTGGTGGAACCCGGCCATCGAAAACCAGGCTATCGACCGTGCATATCGCATAGGCCAGCACAAAAACGTGGTAGCCGTTAGGCTGATATGCCCCGACACCATCGAAGAAAAGATTATCGTCCTACAGGAGACCAAGAAAGAATTGGCCGGCAAATTGGTATCGTCGGACACGATATTTAGTTCGCTTAGCAAAAGTGATTTGTTGGGGCTGTTATCGGTGTTGTAAGCCCTCTGACAAAAAAAAATGTCATTTCGAACCGAGGCACGAGGGAGAAATCTTGTTAGATAAGCAAAGCCGATAAGCAAAGCCGATAAGCAAAGCCGATAAGCAAAGCCAACAAGATTTTTCGCTGTCGCTCAAGAGATAGTTTCTCGTCGCTGCGCTTCCCTGCCAATGACAAATAGTTGAAGTTTCTTCTGTCAATGCCCCGCCACATCCCCCTTATCTTTCCGCTGGAAACTGTAGATAAGATAGCCCAGCGCAGGCAATATGAACAGACTTCCCAACAATAGTGCTATGCCCAAGCCATCAATGGCTTTATCCGCACCACGGTCGGCGAGGAGGGAAAGGTAACCCCCGTTTTTCAGGATAACGATATTGGGGTAATGCTTGTAGGTGGTGGTGAGCAAAATCATGGTCATCTGGAAGCCCGCCAGCACCCGGATGATGAACCTTTTGCCTTTGATGATGAGATACCACATCACCCCCAGCGAAATACTGGCAGCGCTTACCGCCAAAATACCGATGATATTACCAAACACCCATTGTACCAGCGGTATCTTCTCCTCTACGGAGGCAATAAAAACCAAGCCGCCGGCCACTACAGCGGCAATATTCATGAACCGCGCCTTGCGGATGGAGCGTTTGGTTTCCTCGGGCTCGTGAGCCTCGCCAATGAGGTAAATAGCCGCCAAAAATCCGCAAAGCGCAACCGTAAAGAAGCCGATGGCTACCGAAAACCAATTGAGCCAGCTGTACACATAGGCTGTCATAAAATCGGTGGCACCGGTATCTATGCGCCCGCTAACCGCGCTGCCGGCTATAATGCCCAGGAACAGCGGCGTAATGAAGCTGGAATACACGAATATTTTGTTGTAAACCACCTGCATATTATCGGTAACAGCGTCGTAGTTACGGAAGGTAAGCGCCGTGCCACGGGCGATAATGCCCATCAGCATAATCACCAGCGGGATATGCAGGTAAGTACTCATGGTGGTATAAATCACCGGGAAACCCACGAACAATATCACGATGGCGATAATCAGCCACATGTGATTGGCCTCCCAAATGGGGCCAATAGCGTTGTACATAATGCGGCGCGTGCGGTGTTTATTAGCATTTGATGTAAACAGCTCTACGATGCCCGCACCAAAATCTGCCCCGCCCATTACCAGGTACAGCAGCAGCGCAAGCCATAAGAAACCCATTACCACGTAAATCATCATAAGCTTAGTATTTTAATCAGTAACAGCGGGTTCATGATCGTAAAGTACGGGTACCATTTTTATTTGCCTGTAAAGCAAAAAGGTAACCGCAATGCTCAGGGTAAAATACACCGCTGTAAACAAGTAGAACGAATAGCCTATCCCCGGCATGGGCGTAACGGCATCTGCGGTGCGCATAACGCCTTGTATAATCCAGGGCTGACGGCCAACTTCGGTAACGGTCCACCCGGCTTCTACGGCAATAAAACCAAGCGGCGTGGCGGCGATGAACAGTTTCAGGAACCAGCCTTTTTCAAACCAGCTTTTCTTTTTTGCCAACGCGATGAGGTAAACCACGCCGAGGGCCATCATGGCCATACCCAGGCCTACCATCAGTTGGAAGGCATAATGCGTTACGGCAATAGGGGGCTGGTCGGCGAGGGGTATCTGGTCGAGGCCTTTTACCGGCGTTTTAAAATCATCGTAAACCATAAAGCTGAGCATGCCGGGCAGTTCGATGGCGTAATCAACCTTTTTGTTCTTTACATCGGGTATGCCGCCGATGATGAGGGGCGAGTAAGCTTCGGTTTTGAAATGTGCTTCCATGGCGGCAAGCTTGGCGGGTTGCCTTTTGGCCACCATCTTGGCCGAAATATCGCCGCTTAAGGGTTGCAATATAGCAGCCACCACACCGAATATCGCTGCTATCCTGAAAGAGCGCATATGGAAATCGACATTGCGTTTCCTTAATATCATCAGCGCGTGCACGCCCGCTACAGCAAAACCCGTTGCTGCAAAGGCGGCTACCGTCATATGCAGGGCCTGCGAAAACCAGGCGGGATTGAACATGGCCTTTATGGGGTCTATATCTGTATATTTGCCATTTACCAGGGTAAAACCGGTCGGGCTGTTCATCCAGGCATTGGCTGCTACCACCAATATGCCCGAAGCCAATCCGCTCACCCCGACTATCACCCCGGTAAACCAATGGAACCATTTATTGAACCTGTTCCAGCCGTACAGGAAAAAGCCCAACGCAATTGCCTCGATAAAAAAGGCGGTGCCCTCCAGCGAGAACGGCATGCCGAATATCGGCCCGGCATGTTTCATAAAGGTGGGCCAAAGCAGGCCGAGTTCGAAGGACAGCACCGTGCCCGATACCGCGCCAGTTGCAAAGAAGATAGCCACGCCTTTGCTCCAGGCCTTGGTTACGTTCTGGTAAATAAGGTTATTGGTTTTTAGGTACATAAAGTGCGATACCGCCATAAAAAAGGGCATCACCATACCTATGCACGAAAATATGATGTGGAAGCCGAGGGACAATGCCATCTGCGAGCGCGCGGCCATAAAATTATCCATGCCGTAAATTTACGCAAATGCTGTTTTAACCACTTACCTATCAGGTAATTATTATAATTTATATTGATTATGTATTAATATTTTAATTGCATTTGTAGTGCTTTTAACTTAATAAGATATATGGCGCATCGCAGCTAAAAAACACCTTGTAAAACAGCGGTTTATACCCTTTTGGGTTTTCGTTGTTTTGCCTTACTTGCTCATCGATTAATATTCTTTTAACTACATTTATTGCACCTATCAATCACCATAATAGCTAAACCTTACCAATTATGAAACGCCGGGATTTTATCACCAAAACTGCGCTTACCACATTTTTACTGAGCGAGCTTTCGTCGTTCAGCATATTGGCATCGCCCGCCAGTACGTTAAACGACATTGATTTTGATAAAGGCGGCACGGTACAGTTAACGGCGGATGCATCGGCGAAATTCAAAACTTTGCTGAAATGGATGCAGGATAACGGCTGGGTAGATTACCTCAATAAAACGCTTTCGCTAAAAATAAATCCTGCGGATACCGATCTCGCCAACTACACCAAAAATCAAAGCTTTGCCAGAGTAAAGGGCTTCGAAGATTTTGCAGGCGAGAAGCTGATAGAGCCCGGGTACCCGGCAGGCAGTTTGCTTTATCACGCTCTGGCCAGCGCACGCGTACGGCCTGCTATCGCCAGAAGCCAGTATCCGTCTGTGGAAATTATAGACTCGCTGGAAGATATTATTTACGGCTTGCGCAATTTCACTGCCGACGAGATGAAGGACATGGTGCTGGCCGTTTTTGCTTATGAATACCGCCCGGCCTATAAAACACCGCACCACTTGCACGCCGATATGGTTTTCTCACGCACGGGCATTTCGCGCATAGGCGATTGCGAGATGAATTACGATGCGCATAACCGCTGCTATACCAACAAGCCCGCCGACGCAGCCAAGGTGAAAAGTATTGCAGTAACACCCGCCCGTTTCGGTTTGTTCCTGGCTAAAAAGATGGTGGGAGAGGCCGGTATAACCCTGATGGGCAAGGCCAGGGATGGTGAGGATGTGAAACGCACGTTCCTGCAACCAGTTCGTAAAATTTTCAAAGGCGATGCCCTGCTGGATAGCCAAAGCCTCAACTTTAGCGCGTATCACGTAAACGAGAAGCTGAACAGCCTGGTAAAAACCTTCCCCGATCATTTTAACAACCCGATAGATGCAAGCGGAAAGCACATGTTCGATATCAACAAACCGCCGTTCAGGGTCGACTCCGGCAATTCAACAACATTGGCAATGAGCATTGGCACAGGTTCTTCTGTTCTAGTCAAATCTGTCCCCGGTGGCCTGGTGCGCTGGGCAAAGCAGAATGGTAAGCAAATTTATTACACGGTTAAAAAGCAGGATGGTGCGTACTTCGCCGCCATGAACACCGCCTATGTAGGTAACGAGGAAGTGCTGTTTTACGATAAGCTGGATGGGCAAGTGTATCGCGAAGTAAACCCATACGATGTGCCACGCAATACGCCCATGTTTGTAAACGCCAAGTTTAAGAAAGACGGCGCGATGCCCGGCTTTATCCATTTGGAACGTAACCCGCGCGGCAATTACCTTGCAGCTTTGTTTGAAGACAGCATTTGCGATGGCTGCGTAACGGTAGACACGAGGAGTTGGGAAAGCAAGCTGCTGCCCCAACATATCCTGCACAATTGCCTGCCTGCTTTTTCGATTATTACAGCACCTGATTTTTTCCCGCTGGTAGATAATTATGATTTGGCCGGCTTTGATTTTGACGAGGATAATGCCACCAACTTTTTCGAAGGCGGCCTGTATAGTTTTTGTGCCGAACGTACCCGGCCAAACCAAACCATGCAGGATCCGGTTACAAAAAAACCGGCCTTTGATGCCCATGGCGATACTTTTACGGCTGTATTTTCTGAAAGCACCCTCAGCAAAACCACCGCTGCAGGCATTTATACCCAAACCAGCAAACGCGATTATCGCGCCGGCAGCTTCCTGCCCGATGTGTGCTCTGGCGTGTTTGCGCCGGGCTGGGATATTACCTATGCTAATGATACCAAACAGCCCGACGGCAAATATCACAAGGCAGATAGCTACTTAAGTACGCGTGGCCTGGGTTCGCCCTTTGCAGAGGATATGAAGCTTTGCGCCGCCATGAATGGCATGTGGCCAGCCGCTTCGCCCGATGCGGCCCGCACTTACCAGGGATCGATGGATACCGATTACCGCAATCCTACGGCCGTGCCACTGATGGATAAGGAAATTGGCCTGCACAAAGATTCGCCCGCGGTTAAAGAGCTTCATTTTTTTGAAACCAGCGGTTGGGATGGCGAGCAGGGGCCGTTTTTAGAAAGGGTAAACGGAAACATGTTTGTGAATTTTACCGATCTGGCCTGCGCAGATTATATCCAAAATGCTATGAATGGCAAAATGGATATGTCGGTACTGCGCGAGTTGACCAGTGCCGAACTTCGCTCGCGGATGGCATGTTTAAAATTGTGCATCCAAAAACTGCCGCAAACCAACTTCGACCAGGAAATTATACACGATATTAAACAAAAGATGGTAGGCATGACCGGCTTATGGCTGGTAAGTGCCGAAAAGGTGGTCGACTGGGCTAAGGGCGCAGCAGGCATCGGCATCCCTGCCGATTTTGTAGGGGATAGCAATACCTGGGCTATTAATGCGCAACGGGGGATAAGCGGCGACGGCTACCTGTATGTCTTCGCCAACACCGATAAAGCCAAACCTGTAATGGCCGATAATTTAGCCGAGAAACGACGCATACAGGCCTGCTTAAAATTATACGTTTGCCAGGTTACCGAACGTGGCATAGCCTGGACGATGGTAAGGGGCGACACGGTGACTACTGCAAAAAAACTGGTTTGGAATACCTGAACGATATGAACCATGCAGATGTAATAGTGATAGGGGGCGGCCCTGCCGGCATAGCTGCGGCTATTACCTGCGTGCAAGGAGGGCTAAAGGTTATATTGCTGGCCGACAAACCAGGGGAGCCCTCCTTAGATGAGGCGGCAGGTAGACCTGCCGAACCTTTGCAAAGCCTGCACCCGGGCGCGCTGAGTTTGCTGCAGAAATTGCAGATAGATGGCGCAATTGCTTATTCATCAAAAGGGACTTACACAGGCATCCAAACGGGCGAAGATATTTCTTATTTGAGCACCGTAGAGGGTGAAACCTGGGAAGGGCATCATATTGCGCCTTCGCTGTTTTCAAGCTTCGCGCTTTTGAAAGCCAAAGAATTTGGCGTCGACCTGCGTTTTTCCAGCCGTGCAAATGAAGTGATCTGCAGCGACGATGCAGTTACCGGCATAACCTTATCTGATGGTATGGCACTTAATTGCAAATACCTCATCGATGCAAGTGGCCGCAGCCGTTTTGCGGGTCGGTTTTTGAAATTCGATGAAGCAATGCATAGTCGCCCTTTGCTCTGTTGGACAGGAATTGGCACAGACGATGAACCGGATCATCGTAGCAAACAATTGGCTCATTTCGAATCTAACGAACACGGTTGGACCTGGACGGCTTACAGCCAACATGGCTACCATACCTGGACCAAACTCACCGACAATAAAAACGCTGTTTCCTTTACTAAAGCGTTAGCCGCATCTCTCCAAAGCACATCGGTAAGAGCAGCCAATATGCAATGGTGCGTTTTTCGGCCGCTGGCCTGCCCAGGTTTGCTGCTGGCAGGAGATGCTGCCGGCATCTTAGACCCGGCAGCGGGGCAGGGGATACTAAGTGGCCTCATGTCGGGCGTTATGGCCGGCGAAACGGTTATCAGCTGCGTTAAAAATAGCATACTCTCCAACTGGCACTTAGCCCAATATGATAACTGGTTTATGGAACACTACAACCACAAAAAAGATGCGTTAAATAAACGATATCTCGAAATGGGTATCGACGTGAATCCCTAACAATATCATCGCCTCCTTTTTATTTTGAAGTATGCTGCTGTTGGTGCGCTATAATAGCTATTTTGCCCGCAGAAATTCTTACTTTAGCCACAACCCCTTTAACTTAGCCAGTGCTTACCGTTCGGTAATTTATGGAGATACATTTTTCAAACTCATGCCTTCGTAATTGGCTGTCCTGCTGCATTCTTTGCCTGGCATTGTTTTGTACGGCCAATTTATATGCCGAAGGAAGCAAGGAACTCGCCGCTAATGGTGGTAACCGTGCTTATTTATTATCCTCCACGGTAGAAAACCCTTCGTACCCGTTCCCTACGCTTGGTACCATGAAAGTTTATGTAAAGGAGGGCGAAACCATTTATGTAGGGTCCAGCGCGCAGGGGCAAAGTTTCGGCACCATAAGCCTGCGCTCGCCCGATGGCGCCACTTACACCAGCGGCAACTCAAAAACCGTAGGTTTTATTGGTACTCGCGCACAAGAAGTTGCCGGTCCGCAGCCCAACGCCGGCGGCTACCTGGCCTTTACCCGCACCGTACTGGCAGGGCAGGGGGGCATTTGGGAGATAGACTTTATCTCGCCGAATAATGGCGGCGATACGGGCGGCAACCCGCCACAACTTGCTGTTGATGCGCAATGGGTACAGCCCACCAACCGCTATATCGCCGCGTTCGACGTTTCGGTGCGTAATGCGGGCAATACCGCCTTTTTAACCGGCAGGGTATTCACCAATGTGCTATCGGGCATTTTAGGTACATTCGATGTAGGTTTTAACGCCATATTAAACATCCTCACCAAAGATGGCTACCACTACACCCTGGATAATAACGGGCAGGCAGGCAACGGCTTTACGTTTTTCGCCAATAACAAAGGTTTCCGCAATGCCGATGGTACCCCATCATACAAAAGCGTAAACAACACCAGCAGTCCCGATGTGTACAACCCGGCAAACGGCGATACTCCCTCTGATATCACCCACAAAATATTCTTCAACACCCCGGCTGCCGATCTCCCCGCGTCGGCCAATACTCCCGGTGGCAATACCTGGCTCGTGAACGTGCCCGTTTTGCCTACTTTAAGCAATATCAGCTTTATAGGGGCCGATGGCATCAGCGGCCAAACCAGCACGGCCAATCCCGGTGGAAAAATCAAATTCACGGCTACGGCCAATGGCAGCTACACCATCAGCATAGATATTAACCGCAACGGTGTTTTTACCGATGGTATAGACCGCATCATCAGCGGCACCATCAATGCGGGGAGCAATGAAGTAGTTTGGAACGGGCTGGACGGTGCCGGAAGCGTAGTGCCGGCAAATGCGGCTAGTTACACCGTTAATATCAACGTATCGCTGTTCGCTGCCGAGGTCCACTTTCCGTTTTTTGATGTGGAACGTAACCTCAACGGCATAAAGCTTACGCGCACGAATGGCGCCAACTCGCCTGATAATACCATTTATTGGGACGATAGTCCGATTACCCCAAATGGCCTGCCCTCCAACCCTGTAACCAATACCACGGGCCTAAGCAGCCTAACCAACGGCCACAAATGGGGAAAGACGGCCCTGAGCAGTAACGACGATGACGACTTCGGTAACAACAAAAGCATCGATACCTGGGCCTATGTGATCACTTCGGCCCTGGCCGCAAGCCTCGATGTTATCGTAAAAGCACCAAACCCTGATGGTATTATCTTCGTGCCGAATATCATCACGCCAAATAACGATGGCAAGAACGATGTATTCGAAGTAAAAGGCATAGCGGGATTCCCCGGCAGCCGCCTCATGATTTTCAACCGCTGGGGAAACCAGGTATATAAATCTGAGAATTATGCCAACACCTGGGATGCTAACGGCCTCGCCGACGGTACCTATTATTACCTGCTCGAACTAAACACCGGCGAACCAAAACGCACCGTGTATAAGGGTTGGCTTTACATCAACAGAAGGTAAATGAACAGGGTTAACAAATATATACTGCTATTAGTGCTGGCATTTGCTTTGCAGCAGGCCCACGCACAGCAAACCGTACAGTTTAGCCAATACATGTTCAACGGCCTGGTGGTTAACCCGGCTTATGCGGGCTATAAAGAAGACTGGACGCTGAACCTGGCCAGCCGCCTGCAATGGGCCGGTATAGATGGCGCGCCGCGTACCAACACCATATCTGTAGATGGCGTGTTGAACCCGGATAGCAAGAACGCCGCCCTCGGCTTTTTAGCTACCAACGATAGGTTGGGCCCCGAAAATAATACCTCTTTTTATGCCAATTACGCCTACCGCCTACGACTCGATGATGAGGACACCAAACGTCTGAGCTTTGGGTTTGGCGGGGGGCTGGTGCAGTACCGTATTGATGGCTCTAAATTTAGCCCCATCGATCCTACCGATGGTGGCATCATCGGCAACGAGAATACGCTGATGGCCGATTTTAGGCTGGGCGTGTATTATACCACGCCATCGTTTTACGTTGGGGCATCGGCATTGAATTTATTTTCGAAGCCGATATCCGGCGCGAATACTTTGGTTATAAAGCCGGTTTCGCACTTCTACCTCACCACAGGTACGGTTATTCCGTTGAGCAACACTATCGATATCAAGCCATCAGCTATGCTGAAAGGAGATCTGAAAAGCCCTGCGGGTTTAGATTTGACAACCTACCTGCTGTTCGATAAAAAGCTGTGGCTGGGGGCATCGTACAACACGGGGGTAAACATCAACAATAAGTACAAACAGTATAAAGGGGTAGATAAAAACAACACCATAACCGCTATTGCACAGTTCAATATCAACGATTTCCTGCGCTTTGGTTATTCGTATGATTTCAGCACCAATGCGCTGGCAACCTACCAAAGCGGCACGCACGAGGTTTCGCTAAGCATAAGTTTCAGGCGAAAGCAGCCAAGAGTAATTAGTCCACGCTTTTTTTGATGAGCAATATGAAGAAGATACTGATATTCCTGGTATTGATACAATGCCTTACGCGGGTAGCAACCGCGCAGGAGCAGCTCAGCAAAAAACAACTGGCCGATAAGCTTTTCGAACGTTATGAATATTACAAAGCGCTTAGCCTGTACCTGCCCCTTACAGATAAAAATAACCCAGACGTGCGCGTGGTAGAACGTGTAGCCGATTGCTACCGACTGGTAAACGATAGCAAAAACGCCGAAAACTGGTATGCCAACGCTATTAACTACAATAACGCACAAGTAATAGATTGGTATTACTACGCCGGGGCGCTGTTACAGAACAACAAGCTAAAGGAGGCCAAAGCGCAATATACAGCCTATTATAAAAGCGTGGGTAAACCTGATGAACTGCAATTTAAGCTGGCCACCTGCGATTCGGCTGCGAAGTGGATGGCTGCGCCAAATAGGCGTTATAGGATAATTGAAGAAAAAAAATTGAATAGCATTTACGCTGATTGGGGCACTAATTTTTATGGCGCGTATGGCGAATACGGCATTGTTTTTACATCCGACCGCGTTACCGGGAGCGAGGGCGACAAGCAAACCGATAACCGCACCGGTAATGCTTATTTAAAATTGTTTAGGGCCAATAAGGATAGCGTTTTGCTGCTGCCAATAAGCAGCGAGGGCAGCAAGATTTTCAATGGAGACTACCACGCCGGCCCCGCTTTATTCAACGATGCAGCTGACACTGCCTGGATAACCATTACCACAACCGTTCCCCGCGGCAACCTGCCTGTAGATAAGCGCGATAAAGGCAGTCACCAGCGCCTGTACACCCGCAGGCTGATGCTGGTGATGGCAACGAAGAAAAATGGCGTTTGGGGTAATTTCAAAAACTTTGCTTACAATAATATAAAGGAATACTCGGTGGGGCACGCGGCCTTGGCCTATGGCGGCGGAGTGCTTTATTTTGCATCAGACATGCCGGGTGGTGTAGGGGGGACTGATATTTGGTACTGCCTTAAACAAAAGGATGGCAGTTGGGGCAAGCCCATTAACTGCGGTAAAACAATTAACACAAAGGGCGATGAAGCCTTCCCGGCAACAGAGGGGCCCGGCGTACTTATATTCGCATCTAATGGTTTGCCGGGGATGGGCGGCTTTGATATTTTTACCGCGGTTGGTGAGCAAAGCACCTGGAGTGTGCCATATAATCATCGTTATCCGGTTAACAGCACTGCCGATGACTTTTACTTCTTAACAAGTAATGGCCTTTCAGGTTATTTTTCCTCTAACCGCACAGGAGGTACTGGCAACGATGATATTTATAGTTTTAAATACCAGCTCCCTGCACCACCGGTAGTGCCTATACCTCCGGCTGTTATCGTATCCACGCCGAAACCGGCTTTCGATCCGCAGGATATCCATGCGATTATTTATTACGACCTCGATAAATCCAACATCCGGCCGGATGCCGCTGCAGAGCTGGATAAACTGGCCGAAGTGTTGAAGGCGAATCCATTGGTAAAGGTAAAACTTGCTTCTTATACCGATGTACGCGCATCGGGTAGCTACAATATTGGTTTATCCAAACGGCGCTCCGATTCGGCTATTGCCTATTTGGTTAAGCAAGGGATAGCGCCGGGTAGACTCTCGGCAGGGTGGTTCGGCAAGGAAAACCTTGTAGCAGATTGCCCCGACCGCAGCGCATGTACCGAAGCCCAGCATCAGCTGAACCGCCGCACTGAAGTGGTGTATGATGGGGTGCTGAAGTGAATCGGGTGAGGATAAGGCCTTGCAGAGCGTGATTTTCTATTTAGAAATTATTAGAAATCTAGCTGTGAAATGAGCGCATTTATTGGAAAAAGCTGGAAAAAATATGCCCGTTTTTGGCCAAATCAGCCTATTTTGCTGTGCGCGAAAAACTACGAAATTTGAAGAAAAACGCAGATTTTTAACGGTTTTTGTTATTAGGAGAGGCTTTTTCTCAGTACTTTTTTTCGACTGTTTTCTATCCCGTCGAATTGGAAAAAATGAGGGCTTATATCCTCCTTTTCAACGTCAGTATTACCCGGGTGTATATCTTTTCGTGATATATCTCCAGCAACAAACTCCGCCCATCACCCGAGCGGAAAAGTTGGTCCAGCTCTTCCAGCTGCATATTGGCCACCGGCTTAAAATTCACGGACATGATCTCGTCGTCCCTGGCCAATCCAATATCGTCACTTGCAGAACCGGGTTCTACGCGGCTTATTACCACATGCTTCAGGCCATCGCCGCCGGCGTAGTACTCCAGGCCGCTCATATCACGCTCAAAGGCCTCTTTAAGATTGGAGCGGGGTTTTACATACAGCAGCCCTTTGCCGTAATCGAATATCAGGTGAAAACGTTTCAGCACGTCAATACCCAGGTTGCCGTCGCGCTGGGCCGAGGTATAGGGTTCGTAGCGTCTCGCGGGGAAGGAGGAAAGCACGTTGGTTAAGATATACCTGCCAATGTTCAGCTGGTTTATCCGGCTTATATCGCCGCTAATGGGTCCCGTAAGGCCCATGCCCAGGTTGGCGGCGATGGATTTATCGGTAGGCCAGCGTTTGCTGCCGTCATCCTCCAATGATAAAGGATGGCCGGCGCCAATATCTACGATTAGCTTGCAGTCGCGCTCGGTTTTATCGCAAAAACGCACGCAGGTGGTTATAAACGGTTTGTTGCCCTCTATTAAAAGCGGCAGCGCATCGTATTTCTTCGGCACCCGCATTTTGCCCGGGCGATAGGCAGTTAGTGTGCTATCGCTAAAGTTTATTTTAACAACCAGCCTGCTAAAAAACTCGTAGCCCAATAAGCCATATATGGGCACACCTGCATAATTAGATAAACCAAAGTGGTCTTTCTTAAAGATAGCAGCACTAACGCCTACGCTGTTTATCCCGGGAATTTCTATATTTAAAGTTGATGTATAATATGCATCGAAATCGTCGCCCTCGCCCAGGCCGCCCAGCTTTATGGTGCGCCTATCGGGTATGCTCAGGCTATCGATCAGGCTGGGCTCGGTTATCACCATAAAGCCTACGCCGGTATCTAAAATAAAATTGTAGGGGCCGTTATTATTTATCTTTAGCTTAATAATCACCATGTTCCGCACTATCTTGAACGGCACGTTTACCTTGTTCTGGCCACCTGTCAGCTCAAAAAATTGCGCGTACCCCCGCCGGCTGCAACCAAAAAGCATGAGCAGCAACAAAAAGAGGTAATATGCAATATGGCGTGGCATAAGGGCATACGATTTATAATTGGTTTGTAACAGGTGGTTATATAATAATACGTTAGTTTTTGCATTAAGTTGCCAATGCTACTGTCTTATAATAGCGCGCCTGCAGGTTGGCAATCGTAAACGTACCTCCTGCAATAGCAAAGTCCAGCATCGAGGCCGTCCACACCTGGCCATCGTATATATTGGCAACCATTAGCGGCAAATGATACAGCAGGCCGAATGCCATTAAGAATATGCCCAGGGCAACAGCCGGAAGCCCGCCATAGCGGTTGCTGATGACGCCAATGGCAGCTATGATAATGAATGCCCCGACCAAATAATCCCATACGGCCCCACCCGCGAACCATTCCGGTACTTTGGCCGTAACGAATTTGATATGTGCAAAATGCTGCATCGCTAAAAATATCAAGGCCGTGGCAAACAGATACCGCGCCGGCAATTGCAGCCTGCGTTGCCCGCTTAAAGCCATGGCAATAGCCATTATTGCCACATCCTGTAGGGCACGTGTCCAAAACTGCACATCCTGCGGCGTGCTTATCAAACGTGGTATATGCAGCAGTACGATGAAAAGCAACAGCATCAGGGCCAACAAAAGGGCGGCTAAACGGGTGTATTTATCAATAGCTATGCTCGCGGCGAACGCTACGAATGCAACGCCAACAAACCAGGCCAAAAACAAGTGCCAGGGTATAAATGCAGGTACCAACGTAGCCACAAAGCCGGCATACATAAAATGCTGTATGCCAAATACAAAGAATGCCGCTGCGTAAAGCCATTTGCCAGCTGTAGCTAACTTATCCATAAAAAATGTATTGGTGTTTTGGTTATTTAGCCGCCAAAATCGCGTAACTTGCATAAGCGGCGGCCATACAAATGTAGACGGCGTTTTTCCATATTGCATGCGTTTTGCCTGTACAAGTTGGTACAAGTTGATACAAGCGTATGCATGCAACGCATGCTGCTAAATTTGCGCAAGTAAAACCGATTATGCCTTTTGATGAACTAATAGAATCGCTTAAAAAGCAATACGAGGCCGAAACCGGCTGGGGCGACAGTGGCAGCTGGACCAATCAGGATTTTATTAACCTAAGCGAACTTATACACCAGCGCACCGGCGTAACCTTAAGCCATGTAACCCTCAAACGCATTTGGGGAAAGGTGAAATACGATAGCCTGCCCAATACCTACACGCTGGATACCCTTGCCACTTTTATTGGTTTTAATGGCTGGAGGAGCTTTGTAACCGCCCATCAAAAAAGCGACAATACCAACGTTGCCATACTGGAAGATGTACTGGTAAGCCCCCAACCCGGGCTTGCACCGGCGCCAAAACCGGTTACTGCCCATAAGCCAACCAATATGCGGATATGGCAGATTACCGCCGCAGTTGCTTTAATAACCGGCATTGTGATAACCTACCTCAGCATCAACAAAAACCCCGCGCCTGTTACCGATGCCGACTACACCTTCAGCAGCAAAAAGGTTGTTACCAAGGGGGTGCCCAATTCGGTTATATTCAGTTACGATGCAGCGAAGGCACCGGGCGATTCGGTCATCATACAGCAATCGTGGGATAAAACGCTGAGGCAGAAGGTTTCTAAATGGGATAAGCAGCACACCTCCATTTATTATTATCCAGATTATTACCGGGCAAAGCTCATCGTAAACAATAAAATTGTAAAACAGCACGACCTCCTGATTAAATCTAAGGGGTGGATGGGTGCCGTTACGCTGAAGCCGGTGCCGGTTTATTTCGACAGTTCAGAGGTGATGAGGGGTGGGAAAATGAAGTTAGATGTAGCTCAAATACAGGCACATAATATTAAAATGCAACCTACGCCACCTTTTGTGCTGTTCAGCAACGTGCGCGACCTTGGCGAGATATACAGCGATGATTTCGTATTCGAGTCCTCCCTGCGGAACGATTACAGCGATGGTGCGGCCATTTGCCAGCAAAGCCACATTTATATATTGTGCGAGGGCACGGCCATTGCCATACCGCTGTGTGCAAAGGGCTGTGTATCAGATATAGATTTCATTTTTACCGACTACTACAAATCGGGCAAAACGCAGGATTTATCCGTCTTCGGGGTAGATTTTAGCAAGTACGTGAAGGTTAGGGTAGAGGCGCACACCGGGATAGGGAAGGTGTACCTGGACGATAAACTGGTGTACACCATCAAAAGGAATATTGTCCGCTCCAAAATTATCGGTATCGACTTCAGTTTTCAGGGGACGGGATCGGTAGATTACGTGAAACTGTCAAACGGTAAGGTAAACTACCAGGATAACTTTTAGCCCGTTTTTGCCAAAAATCACCGTGAAAAATCCGAGCTTTTCGGAGAAAAATAGGGGCTTTTCTGTCGTTTCCATTGTTTTTCCGATGGAAACTTTTGAGGCGGCATTTTCGGCACCCTTCGCAACCTCAAAAAGCCAGGGTGACACCGTTTTTTAATCCATCGTCGTATTTTTCTTTATCAAACTTGTAGAGGAAGGGAGAGCGATGTGCACCAATTTTTTTTGTCTCGTTTAGTTTGGTTATGATACCTGTGGCAATCAATTTTTTTGAAAAATTCCGGTCATCTAACGTTTTGCCCAAAATGGTTTCGTACAAACTATGAATCTCGGGGAGCGTAAATTTTTCTTCAAGCAATTCGTACCCTATTGGAAAATGCGCGATGTGCAACCGCAGCGCTTTCAACGCCTCGCCGATGATATGCGCATGATCAAACATCATCGACGGTAAGTCGCTTACAGGCCACCATTGAATTTGTGCCTCCAATTCGCCTTTTTTTATTTCCACTTTCGAAAACTCGGTAAGGGTATAAAAACTTACCGAAACAAAATAATCGAAAATCCAGGAATCAGACGGCACATCCATCCCGGTCAACTCCTTCAAATGTTCGGGCGTAAACCCGCTGTCCACACTCCGTTGCGGGGTACCAAACGAGCCAAACTTTTGTAAAAAGAGGCCTTTTAAACCCGTCCTTGATAAAGCTATCCGGCTTGCCGCTTCTTCAATCGATTCCGTTTTTTTTATATAGCCACCCGCTACTGTCCATTTATCAACCGAAAATGGCTGTTGCAACAAAACCTTCAGCTCTTTTTCGTGATAGCCGAAGATCACATTATCTACCGCTACATTCTTAAGGTATTGATCACCCCGGCCTATAAAATCGGCCGCCTCCTGCTCTATTGTCATTTTCGCTCTAAAATTTACAACGTCAAAGTTACAAAAAATACATTACGTAATAAATACGCATTATAATTTGGATATATAAAAAACGCAACATACCTTTATTCCGTATAAATTACAGAATGAATATATGAGACGACATATCCTTTTACCAGTTATCTTCCTGTTAACAACATTGAGCGCCCTTGCTCAGGATTCGCGGGCAACCCTGTTTGATAATGGCTGGCGTTTTAAAAAGGACACACTTAGTGGCGCTGAAAACCCCGCTTACATTGATGCAAAATGGCGAACCTTAAACCTGCCGCACGATTGGAGCATAGAGGATCTGCCCAATCAAAAAGAAGGAGAAGTGCAAGGGCCGTTCACCAAATCCTCTATAGGAAAAGCGGCAACCGGTTTTACCGAAGGCGGCACAGGCTGGTACCGCAAAACATTTAAGCTGGATAATAGCTATAAAGGAAAACACACTTATATCGTATTTGACGGTGTTTATATGGACGCCGATGTTTGGCTAAACGGGCACTATTTAGGCAACCATCCATACGGCTACACCGCATTTTCGTACGATTTGACGGCCTTTTTAAACGTAGCGGGGAAGCCGAATGTAATAGCCGTTCGCGCAAAAAATGTGGGCAAGAATAGCCGCTGGTACTCCGGCTCGGGCATTTACCGCCATGTATGGCTGCTGCCGGTTAACCCTGTGCATACCAAAATATGGGGAAATTATATCACTACCCCAATAGCTACAGCAAGCAATGCGGAAGTAATCATACAAACCTCCGTTGAAAACACATCGCCTGTAAAAAGCGTGGTAACCGTAAAGGTAGATTTGATTGACCCGACCGGGCAATTAGTTGCTTCGCAAAAAAAATCTGTTACTATCCCTGCAAACACCAGTGAGGATATTACGCAAAGTTTATCGGTAGTAAACCCCAAATTATGGGCGATGGAAAATCCTGTTCTGTATAAGGCGAAAGTTACCATTCTTAGCGGCGCCAGAGGAGTCGATCAAACTGTTACATCATTTGGCATCCGCAGCCTAATATTCGACGGGCAAAAAGGGCTTTTAATAAACGGCAAAACGGTTAAACTTAAAGGCGGCTGCATCCATCACGATCTGGGCCCCTTAGGTGCTGCCAGTATAGACCGTGCAGAGGAACGCAAAGTGGAACTGCTGAAAGAAGCGGGCTACAACGCTATCCGCTTGAGCCACAATCCGGCATCGCCGGCTTTATTAAATGCTTGCGACCGTTTGGGCATACTGGTGTTAGACGAAGCCTTTGATATGTGGGAGTTGGCCAAAAGCCCGCAGGATTATCACCTTTATTTTAAAGACTGGTGGCAGCGCGACCTGGAAGCCATGATCAAAAGCGACCGCAATCACCCCTCTGTTATTATGTACAGCATCGGTAACGAAATTTATGAAGCGCCCGACTCCTCGGGTTATCAAAATGCCAGGCGGCTGTCGGCAGAGGTGAGGAGGCTTGATCCCACCCGTGCGGTTACCGCAGCCATCGTTTTCCTGCCGCCTTATACCAAAAAGCCATGGGCAGCATACCAACCGCATGTAAACAACCTTGATATCGACGGGTATAATTATTTTCTCGACCCGTCGATCTACTTCGCGCGGGATAGTGCCACGTTGCACCGTTTCGAAACGGAAAGGGCTAAGCACCCTGCTAAATTATATATGTCAACAGAATACCTCAACAACGCCGCGCTCGAAAATTGGGATGCAACAGAGAAGTACCCATGGTTTTTAGGAGGCTTTAGCTGGACAGCAATAGACTATATAGGCGAGGCGGGAATAGGAAAATCGCAGATGGTGCCCGAAGGCCAGGTACTGCAAAAGGGGCTAATGGGCATGGCCGTTTTTTACCGCAATAACTGGCCGGTGTTTAACGCCAATTGCGGCGACCTGGATTTGATTGGAACGCCCAAAGCAGCGTCCTACTATAAAAATGTGGTTTGGCGTAATAGTAAAATAGAGTTGCTGGTGCACGTACCCATACCCGATGGGCAAAAAGAAGCGGTAGCAACCTGGGGTTTCCCGGATGAAATGAAAAGCTGGACCTGGCCGGGCCGTGAGGGAAAAAAAATGCAGGTAAGCGTATATACCCGAAGCAAAATGGTGAAGCTTGAATTGAACGGTAAAATTATTGCCCAACAAGCTGTTCCTGCCGGATCTGTAACCGTCACTTTTGCTATTGATTATCATCCCGGCACTTTAGTGGCAAAAGCTTTTGACGATGGAAAAGAAACCGGATCGGACACGTTAACAACAGCAGGTAAACCGGTTGCCCTAAGGCTTGTTGCCGACAGGCAAACTATTGCCGCCAATGCAAACGACCTATCATTTGTAAATGTAGAAGTGGTAGATGCAAAAGGCAATATAGTACCATCGGTTGATGGCCTGGAGGTGAGTTTTGCGGTGAAAGGCAAGGCGGCTATAGCGGCCGTTGGTAATGGCGACCCGGCGGATATGTCGAGCTTTCAGCAAAAGCATAAAAAGGTATACAGAGGGGTAGCATTAGCCATTGTAAGGCCAACGGGCGTTAAAGGGGTAGCTACATTAACCGCCTCGGCTAACGGCCTTAAACAAGCATCTACTCAAATAGTAATAAAATAAAAGCACAATGCGTAGAAAATACGCAATGAAATTTGGATATATGAAAACTATCTTCTAATTTTATTCCGTTAAAAGTACGTAATAAATAAAACCAATATCAAACATTAAAATCATGAAGAAGAAATTAAGCTTAATTTTTACAGTAGTTATAGGCATATTCTTTTGCTTTACGGCAAAGGCCCAAACCAATGCCGATTACTTTGCCGGCAAATGGACCGTTACCATATTCGGTACACCTAACGGCGATGCTAAAATGGATTTTGTATTCAGCAAAACCGATGGAAAGTTAACGGGCATAGTGCAGGATTCTACCGGGAAACTTGTTTCTAAGATTACCACGATAGAAGAGAAAGACAAAACCATTACCGCAGCATTTACCGCGCAGGATTATGATGTTACCCTAAGCCTGGAGCCGGTTGATGCCGACCATGCTAAAGGTAGCCTGATGGGCATGTTTGAGGCTAAGGCTATCCGCAAAAAAGACTAATCTCATCTGCATCGTAAATTATGAGAAGAATAAAATTTGCAGGTATAACAGCAATTGTGCTCTCATCAGTACTATTTGCTGCCTTTACCGTACCCAATGCCGGCCCTAAATGGAAGCTTGGCGTTGCGTTGTGGACCTTCCACCGCTTTACGCTGGCCGAATCTGTCAAAAAGTGCGACAGCGCGGGTGTACATTATATTGAGGGCTCTACCTTTCAAAAGGCGGGGGAGGAGATAGAAAACACTGGGGTTGCCCAGCTATCGGATGCGGGTATCGAAAAGTTAAACGGCTTCATGGCAGAGCATCACCTACAAATGAAATCTATTTATGCTTTTGGCGGCAAAACCGTTGCCAGCTGGAAAAAGGATTTTGAGCTGGCGAAAAGGCTAAAGGTTGATTTTGTTACCGCAGAACCGCCAAAAGCTTTGTGGAACAGCATCGACAGCCTTGCCGGGGCATATCATATTAAAGTAGCCATACATAACCACTGGAAAGGAATGAGCATTTACTGGCACCCCGATTCGGTTTTGGCGGCCATTAAAGGGCACCCCAATTTTGGCGCTTGCCCCGATTTGGGTCATTACCCTAAAAGTGGGATTGATGCTGTGTACGCACTAAAAAAACTGCATGGGCACATCCTGGCTATCCACTTAAAGGATGCCGACGAAATGAATAACCCCAAAGCCAACGATGTAAACATTGGCAAAGGCGTGGTGAATTTTAAAGCTGCTTTTGAAGAATTGAAAAGGCAAAACTACAAAGGCTATATTTATATAGAACGCGATGCCGATTACCGGCCGAGCAACCTACCATCGGTAATAGAAGAAATAAACTATTATACCCAGCTAACGGATAATTTATAAATTCGTTAAAAGATCTTTTGCATCATCTCTCAAACACCGGCTTTGCTCATGGCAAGCCGGTGTTATTTGTCTGGTGAGTTTAAACCTAAGTGCCGCCATTCTTCGAAAAAAAAAGCCGGCATCTATATTATTTAGTTAAGGATGAAGAGTTTTTACAGAATAGCGGTATTCCTGCCGTTGATGGCGGCGTCATTTTGGTCTTTAGGCCAGGGTGCTACAAAAAAACAAGCCTCGGCAACCGCTAAATGGTTCCCGAAGTACGATTTCAACCCGGCAGTATTTAAACAGCCCGCTATCGAATTTGGCCCCTTCGCCCGCTGGTGGTGGCCGGGCAATAATGTGGATAAAACAGAACTGCAAAGAGAAATTAATCTTTTTGCCGATAATAGCTTTGGTGGTGTAGAGATACAACCGATGGCTGCATTGTTTGCTCCCGGAACGGCTGCGGCCCGTGCCAAAATGGTGACTTGGGATACCCCGGATTACTATGAAAACTTAAAAACCGTTATGGAAGAAGCCCGCAAGCGCGGCCTTAGCGTAGATATGACTGACGGCAGCGGCTGGCCCCCGGGTGGCTCGTTCCTCACAGCTGCTGACGGCTTTTTAAGTTTAGATGCTGCGTCGATTGATGTTACAGGGAACAGCGCTGTGGCTATTAAACTTCCAACAGTAACTAATAACACAACCAGTCCCTCGCGGCTGGAAACGGTGCTCGCTGCGAAAATATTGCCTAAAAATTCGGGCGACAAGTCAAGTACCGTCCTGATGGACCCATCCTCGGTTGTCCTGCTTACGAAACATGTTCACAAGGATTCTCTTAACTGGCATGCACCGGCAGGCGATTGGAAGATTATCGCTTTTTGGAGCAAGCCTGCAGGGCAAAAAACGATGAGTGCTTCGCCAACGCAAGGCCCGGTGTTCGACCATTTCGACTCGGCCAAAGTGCTAAAAAATTACAGGCATTTGTTTGGCGCGCAAACTGGCTTAGCGCCGTATTTCGGCAACCCGATGCGCTCGGTTTTTAACGACAGCTATGAGTTTACGGTGAACCGCCACTACGCTTTAGGGTTTATAGCATATTTTAAAAAACACAGGGGTTATGATATCACCCCTTGGCTTCCTGCCGAAATGCAACGGGGTTACAATTATGTAAACTACATGAACCCCAATGGCAGCCCGGATTTTTCCTTCAGCAGCCAGGACTGGCGGTTAAAGTACGATTATGACCTTACGCTAAGTGAACTGTTTGGCGAGCAATTTTTAAAAGCAAGTAGAGATTTTTTAGAGCCACAGGGCTTGTTGCACCGTACGCAAGCTTACGGATTAAACCTGGATATGATGGCATCCGCAGGCCTGGCATCCATCCCCGAAACAGAGACAATGCTTGGCCCCGAAGCGAATATCAAAATCATGACATCGGGCGCGCATTTGTATAACCGCCCTATAATATCGGCAGAATCTGTTGTGTATGCATCAAGGGCGTACACCACTACGCCGCAGAAGATTAAATTGGCGGTTGATAAACTATTTGCCGAAGGGGTAAACCAGGTGATTTATCATGGCGTACCGTATCGCTATACACCCGAACAGGTTGGATCCGAAGGCTGGTACCCATTTTCGCTGACTACTTTGGGCTCGATTAATTTTTCCTCGAATTTAGGCGAGGGCAATATTTTTTGGAAGGATCAAAAGGCGGTGAACCAATATATCCAAAGGGTGCAATATGCGCTGCGCTCAGGGAAACCACATGCCGATGTACTTATCTATTTTCCGTTCATGTCGGTAGACGGCACGCCCGAGAATCCGGAGGAGATCATGGCGAAAGGTTATATCCCTGGCGTTGAAGGCCCCTTGCCCGATATTAAAGAGCGGCAGATGGCAGAGAAAGAAAAATGGGCAGAGGTTGTTTACCCGCTGATAAACCAGTTGGAAGCAAACGGCATCACCTGGGATTGGGTTAATGATGCCTCTATCCAAATTGCACAATTAAATGCCAATAAACAGATCAATATCCGGGGGAATATTTATAAAGCGCTCATCCTGGCAAGTAACCCTGTTATCCAGCTTCAAACAGCGCAAAAGATCAGCCTGCTTGCAGCCGGGGGGATGAATTTTATGGCTACAGGCACATTGCCCTATATGCAGCCATCATATTTAAACTGGCAGGCTAACGACAGGAAAACCGAACAGTTTATCCAAACCGCACTAAGGGCAAAAAGCAGTAAATATATACAAACGGGTATCGCCTTAAGCAGCTGGCTAAAGGGCCTCCGCGGAGCCGTTGCTTTCAAGGGGCAATACCATTTTACCAGGCAAGTTCAACGCGATATGGCCGACGGTAGCCGCATCCAGTTCATCTGGAACAAAAGCGATGAATGGCAAACCCTGGCTTTATCACTCGATAAAAAATACCAAAGCAGTTTTTGGCTTAACGCCGACGCGGGTACCTCGGTACAAAACAATACTTCGGTTATCAATTACCGCTTGCCGCCTTACGGTTCGGTAATACTTTTTGCTTCCACAAAAAAAGCTGTAGGCTCAACATCGTCTGGAATTTTGCCCGGTGCAATCGACGAAGGAACTATTGTACTTGCGCTGGATAAATGGGATTTAAAAGCGGATACTGTGACGCTTGAAAATAGCGGCTTATTCGATTGGAGAACAAATGACAAGTTGAAATTCTCCCCGGCAGAAGGTATCTACTCTTCCTCGTTTCAATGGGGTAAAAGCAGCGCCACATCGCACTACTACCTGGATTTGGGCAAAGTGTACTTCACTGCGGAGGTTTTTGTTAACGGGCATGTTGCGGGTAAACGCTTGTTTTCTCCCTATATGCTCGATATTACCCCTTACCTTAAACAAGGGGAAAATAGTATCGAAGTACGCGTTACACCAGGTCAGTTAAACGGGTTTATTGGTAAGGCAAACTCCGGTGATGCTCATTACAAACAATTTAAAGGCAAAGAAGGCCAGTTAATGGCAGCCGGATTATTGGGGCCCGTAGTAATCAGAGAACAGAAATAAGGAAAATCTTTTACAATGAAAGTTAAAGTTATCATAATCAGCTTTGTCGACGGTATCATCAATAATGTTGGTTGCTAACAGCTTATCAAAGAAAGCAAATGCGAAAAACGTTGAAAAAAACCGGCGATAAAGTAAATACTACGATCATTTGCAAAAATTGCGATGGCCAGGTATCGGGCAATTTTTGTAGTGGTTGTGGACAACGGGCAGACACCCACAAACTGAACATGCATTTTATTCTGCATGAGCTGCAACATGCACTGATTCATTTTGATAAAGGGATTTTGTACACTGCTAAGCAGCTTTTGACAAGACCTGGTCACACTATCCGCGAGTTTTTGGAAGGGAAAAGAGTCAGGCATTTTCAGCCACTATCCTTTGTTATTGTGCTTGCTACTTTTTATGGATTACTCTGGCATTACTTAATTTCCGACCGCCTTCATGCGAGTCTAATTGAGCCCAGAAACGACATAACCGGGGCTTCCGGGAAAATCATTAGCTGGATAACTGAGCATTTTGCTTTTGACTGTCTAATCCTGATCATAACCAGCACCTTGGTTTCCTATGTCATTTTTAAAAAACGGAAATATAATCTTGCAGAACACCTCGTTTTGAATACATACTTAATGGGATTGTTTGTAATTGTCAGCCTACTGGTTTTTCCCATTGTTTATATTTTCGGTAACGCATTAACGCTCCAATATGGCATAGTTCAGCAGGGTTTTCTATTCATTTTAATGTGCTGGTGTTATTCCCAGTTCTTTAACAATACCTCGCGAAATAAGATAATCGGTCTTACTTTTATTGCTTTTTTGGTCATTTCAGTTCTAAACCTGGCTATTGGATATTTTGCCGGTTGGATAGTATCGCATTCTTGATGCCTTTTAACAACGTAATAACCGATTTGCATTAACGGCGAAAAATGCATGGAATGCCTGATTTCTCAGCCACAATGGGCAGGTTGACCGTAACCGTAGGCCGGCACCTTACTGCCGTGGCCCCTGCGTGCTCCTTTTCCGTTGCAGATGATCAGCATAATAAGCTACAAATAATCGGATTTACAAGTTCGCAATCGCTATGTTTGTGATACAAGATTTGCAGTTAATCTGCACAAAAAATTGCTTGGTTTTCGGTAAGTAAGAAATAACAACCGTTTAACATATTGATTGTCAAAGTGATTTAAGTATTAAATAAATCGCCTTCTTTGCTGGCAAAACAACAGGGGCTCTTCGGGGATCCTTGCGGGAACATAGAACGAACTATATTTATATTATCTTATATGAAAAAGAGATTACAAGTTAAATACTTCGTTTTATTTGCCTCCGTTTTTTTAACGGGGGGTTGCGGCAGTTCGCGCATCTTACCGGGTGTAAACACAACTTCGTTGGTGTACACTTTGCCGGATAAAGGCAAATTTGTTGACGATAAACCCGTGGGAACAGGTTGGGTTAACCTGATTGGTTCGTTAAACGACTGGGTGGCTACAAAACCTTACTGGACTTTGAATGATGGTATTTTGCATGGTGATTATAACGGTGGCGGGCGACATATGTATGCATACACCAAAACTACCTATGCCAACTTTGAATTAAATGCGATTGTTAGGATGACCGGCCGCGATGCAAACTCGGGTGTTTGCATACGCATACACCCTACCGATACTGATAACGTACCAGGCTACCAGGTAGATATGGGGCCGGGCTACTGGGGATGCCTTTGGGAAGAACGCAGGGCCGAAATGGTTCAAAAGTACCCAAAAGAACTGGCTGATAAACTGGTAAAGGCAAATGACTGGAACCATTACTATATCATTGCCAAGGACCACCATATTACTGCATGGTTAAACGGCGTTAAAACAATTGATATCGTACATGCAGAAGGATTTAGCGATGGCGCCATTGGCTTACAACTTTGCCATGGCGACAAACATACGGTACTGGATGTGAAGGCATTGTATATCAGGAAGATAAAGTAGGGGGGGGGCTGTTTCACGAAAATGTATTCCTGTTAACAAGCTTACTACTATTGATCCTTCATTCAAAAATCAGTGAAGTTTTTCATTTAAAATTGTACCAATCGGAAATTATAAGCCGTCCATAATAAAGATGTATTGTGGGCTTTAAATTCTCCGCATTAGCAGAAGAGATTTTCTTTTCCCATTTTAGGAAAATCTTTTTGTGGACTATTTTATGGATAAAATAAAAAATACGCTCCCTTATTATACCGAAATAAACGATTTCCTGGCTTCTATCCCATGGCCGGGCCGTACTACCAACCCTGATTTTTACTGTTTGCGCCTAAAACGGCTCGGCCGCGATCTGCAGGTGTACAGGCCACCTTTTAAACGGTCGTTTTATTTTTTTGCCTTGCTATTTAATTCAGGTAAGATTGAGGTGAACTTCGGTGGCAAAACCATTCACAACCCCGACTCCTATCTCGTTTTTCATTCGCCTAACCTGGTGTACAGTTTTGCCCACAACAATGCGCTGGAAGGGTATGTTATCTACTTTAAACCGGAATGCTTTTCCTTTTTTAAACCCGGCTTTCATCAGCAATTCCCTTTGTTTGATATGATGCATACCAACCTGTTCGAGTTTAGCCATGCTACTTTCGATCAGTTAGCCCCACATTTTGAAGCTGTATTTACCGCTTACGAACGATCTGCCAAAGCACAGCATATAGAAGCAAGAGTAAAATTATTGGGCTTGCTTTACCACCTTGATGACTTTGCGTTGCAAAAGAAAAACGATACGCCAACTGCTACTACGCAGCAAGTATTGTTGCGCAAATTTACCCTGCTTATTGATAATCACTACATCAATAAGCGCACCGTGCAGGAATATGCAGAACTGCTTTCGGTTACCGCAAATTACCTCTCCCAATCTGTAAAACAGCTCTCGGGTAAAAATGCGCTTACCTTTATTACCGGGCGGCTGGCTACCGAGGCGAGGTCGCTTATGCAGTACACAGATCTGGAAATTAGCGAGATCGCCTACCAGCTCAACTTTTCCGACCCGGCCAATTTCAGCAAATTCTTCAAAAAGCATATTGGCGTGTCGCCTTCCGGGTTCAGGAAAGAGGTTAAGTAATTAAATTGACCTGTTTACCCAAGTTTTCTACCACTGCTTTTTGCCTTCGTTTAAGTTTTTTTGTGCTATAATATTAAAAACATGGCAACTAAAGTATTTATCAACCTCCCGGTGAAAAACCTGGAAAAATCTATGGAATTCTTCAAAAACCTTGGCTTTGCGTTTAACCCGCAGTTTACCGATGAAAAGGCTGGTTGCATGGTGGTGAGCGACAGCATTTTTGTGATGCTGCTCACCGACAATTATTTTAAATCTTTTATAGATACGGAGATTTGCAACGCACATCAAACTACCGAAGTACTGATAGCGCTGGATGCAGTTTCGGCAGATGAAGTGAAGCAGTTTGTTAGTAAGGCCGAATCGTTGGGCGGCCGAATATACGCCACGGCGCAGGATCATGGCTGGATGTACCAGCATAGTTTTGCCGATCTGGACGGCCACAAATGGGAAATGGCTTATCTGGATATGAACAGCTTCCCTCAATCATAAACCTTTTTAATAATACCATGATGAATTATAACACCGAGATAGATAACTACATAGCTAAGGCCGAAGATTTTGCAAAGCCCATTTTAACGCATTGGCGCCAAATGGTGCACCAAAGTTGCCCGGGAGTAGTGGAGGCCATAAAATGGGGTTTTCCGCATTTCGACTATAAAAACAGCCACATGTTTGTTATCGCCTCTTATAAAAACCATTGCTCATTTTCCTTCATGAAAGCGGAGCTGATGAGCGACCCGCGCCTGAAAAACAGCACAGATCAAAAACCTATTCAACGTTTTTTGGGAAAGGTTACTAAAATAGAAGATTTGCCGGCCGACGAAGAATTTACAGCTATGCTGCTGGAAGCGGTGGCCTTGAATGAAAATGGGGTTAAGGTAAAAAGAGAAAAGCCGACTGCGGATAAACCTAAGGTATTAGAAACGCCGGATTACCTGCTGGCTGCCTTAGATGCCGAGCCAAAAGCAAAAGAGGTTTTTGAAAGTAAATCCAATTCGTTCCGCAAGGAATATATTATATGGATAACCGATGCCAAAACAGACGAAACGCGGCAAAAGCGGATAACGGAGGCTTTGGAATGGATAGCCGAAGGCAAAGGTAGGTTTTGGAAACACCAAAAATAAGCGCACAAGCCTGCCTGTTTAAATTTTACTGTAACGTAAATGGCTTCGGCTCAGTCTAAATCAAAATCGTTACCTTCGAGCCTAAGACGTTGACTGCTAAATTCTATACACCAACCGAGCCTTGTTTTAAGCAAGTGATACACTCCATTTGGCAGGTAGAGCATCCGCAGCATCAATTTAAAAAGGAGTGTATTATCCCCAATGGCGTGGTGGAGGCAATCTTTAATTTTAGCGATAGCCCGCCCATACCGGCTCAATTGGGCAACAAACAGCAATATTTGGGTAACTGCTTTATAAATGGGTTTAATACTACCCCTATCAATATCCAGCTTCCGCAACGGCAGGTATTTTTTGGCGTTATGTTTCAACCTTTAGCGGTAAAACATATATTTAAAACCCCGGCGGCCGAGTTTGCCAATTTAACGGTGGACCTTGGCCTTGTCAACCCCATTTACAATTCGCTTTGGCACCATTTGGCAGAGCAGGGCAATTTTGATGCAAGGGTAACAGCTTTTCTTGGCTGGCTTAGTAAACACCTTACCGGTTGGCAGCCCCGCGAGCAAATGATCAACAACTTCCTGTACGCCACTAACCAAAACGATTTATCTGTAAACGCCCTGGCTTCATCATTGTGCTATTCGCCACGGCAGTTGCAGCGGAAAATACTGGAAGCCACCGGAATGAATACCGAAGAAATGCTGCTGTATAAAAAATACCTAAAGGCCGTTGGGTTGATGCATGATGATGCTAACCTTTCGCTTACAGAGATAGCCTACCAAACCCGCTTTTCCGACCAATCTCATTTCAACAAAACCTTTAAGGGTTACGCCGGCATTACCCCCGGCGAATACAAACGGGGCATGGGCCCGGTAAAAGGGCACCTTTACCAGGATGTCCGTTAAATACAATTTTGCGGGGTGCCACTGCGGCATCTTTGCAGAAAAAAACAAATGAAAACAATATTTTTATTCGCATCTATCGGCATAGCCAGCGGCTTGCTATTTACAAACATTTACACTTCTTTGGTCGACGCACGGAGCTGGGGAAGCGACGTTCCCCATTCTATTGCTGCGGCGCGGGAATACTTTAAGGTGGTAAGCCCGGGCAATTTCTTCCGGATATTTTCGCCAATTAACCAGCTATTGGGCTTACTGGTGCTCATCCTTTTCTGGAAGGCATCGCCGGCTATTCGGCTGAGTTTAGGCGCTGCCTTTGTTTTATACATTATTGCAGATGCTTTTACATTTGCCTATTTCTATCCGCGCAACGATATCATGTTTAAAACCGCCCGCCTAACCGATGTGGATCTGCTCAAGCAAACAGTGTCGCAATGGGCCACCATGAACTGGCTGCGTACCGCAATTGTTTTTGCAGGGCTTTGCTGCTCGTGCGTATCGCTGCACAAGCTATATTTGCTTGCACAGAAATAATTTGTGAGGGTAGCCGGTAACCGGGAATGAGTGCCGGCTGCCCATTCGCAATTGTATTTCAATTCGTCGGGTAGGCGGTATCCGTCACCTCTGCGGTTACTGATGTTGTCAGCCTCCTATATCTTTATCAACCCGTTCTTCAAGGCAGCAATCACCAGCCCCGTGCGCGATTTTGTTTCGAACTTCTGGAACAGCGATTCGCGGTAGTTATCGATGGTGTGTGGGCTAAGGCACATTTGGTCGGCAATTTGTTTGTAGGTAAGGTCTGAACAGCACAGCTCCAGGAAACGGAGTTCGTTGGCGTTAAGGTCCGAATAGTCGTTCTTAAGCTGCTGTTTGTTTTGGATATTGCGCAGTAGCTTGCCCGATACCAGCTCGTTGATATAAAAGGAATGCTGGTTGATACCTGCGATGGCAGCCACCAGATCGCTAACCTTGCTTTGCTTGAGCATGTAGCCGCCCGCGCCGCTTTTGAGCATTTCGATGATGGGCTTGTCTTCTTCAAACATGCTCAGGGCGAGCACGTTGATATCGGGATGGTTTTGTTTGAGCCATCGGGTGCTTTCGTAGCCATCCATTATGGGCATGGTAATATCCATCAGCACAACCTGGGGTAGGGCCTGTTTGGTGATCTTTTGTATCATATCGGCACCGTTGCTGGCATCAAAAACAACGTTTACCTGGCCGCTCTCGGCCAAAAGGTTTACTAAACCCTGCCTAAAAAGGGTATGATCGTCAACTATCGCGATATCTATTTTGTCGGGGGACATTTTATTTATAAATAGGGTACAGTAATGGCTATTGCAGAGCCGGTACCAGGGGCAGATTCAATAGAGGCGGTGCCGTTAATAATGGCAGCGCGCTTCTTGATATTGTACAAACCCATACCAGTCTTTCGTTTCAGGGTTTCTTCAACATTAAAGCCTGCGCCATTATCGCGTATGCTCATTTTCAGTGCCCCTTCAACCTGTTCCAAATTAACGAATATTTCTGTTGCCCTGGAGTGCTGGATGATATTATTTATGATTTCCTGGAAAAGGCGGAACATGATGGTCTCCTTGCTGCCATCGCCTGTGAAAGAGTCGAAGGTGGGTTTAACGAAATGGATGGCAAAGCGGTCGCTGCGTTTCATCCATTCCAGCTCGAATTCGATGGCCGAGAACAGCCCCCTGCTTAACAGTTCCTCGCTGTGCAGCATGCGCGATAGGGCCTTTACCTCCTTGGTAGAGCGCGCCGTGAGGTCCTCCACCAATGCTATTTTTTCGGCCGTTTTGGCAAGGTCGTTCAGGTTGATGGAGCTGAGCGTGATGGTAGTTAGGCTAAGCAGCTGGCCGATGTTGTCGTGCAGGTCGTAAGCGATGGTTTTGAGGGTCTGTTCTTGCACTTCCATCTGGGTGCGCAGCAGTTCGGTTTCTAAAGTTTTTACCATAGCCTGTTTTTCTTCTTCGTGTTTTTTCTTTTTACGATTATATAGCAGCACGTACCGTATCAAAAAGATAGGGGCTATAAGGAAAACGATGGAGGTTAACCCAATTAACGAAACGATTTCCTTTGTAGATACCGGCATACGGATGAAATTGACCAGAATGAATACAGGATAACATTCAACACCTTAAAAATAATATACCGTACCGAGCTGTTGTAAGCCGATATTTCGTTGGTTTTAAGATAATCGAAAAAAACATTACAGGCAGTGCTGCCAAAATAAAAAAAGAGCGCCCCGCTTACAAACCAAAACTCACCCGAGCTTAGCAGGGGTTCATACCGCTCATCCGTTAGTTTCAAATAGTAAAACCATACGCAGGCCAGTACAAATACTACCGACATTACTTCGGCCGAGATGGTAACGAAATCCGAAAAGTGGGTATAAAGTATTTCGCCGGTGTACACTACCGCAAATACCGCAAACCAGCCATATAGCCATTTTATGCTGTAACCGTAAGGTTTAAACAGGGTATAAAAAAAATAGCTGATAAAACCGCACTCGGCCAGTAGCGCAACATTGTACAGCCGCATATTGGGTAACAAGAACACCTTGCGGATGATTAGCCCTGCGGTTTCTACGCAAACGGTTAGTAGCAGGTAAATAACAAACAACCGCCAGGCTGCGCTTTTATCCCGGTAAAGGAATATAAGCGCAACCAGGAAGCAAATAAACTCCACTGCTGTGTTTAGGGTGTATAAATCGCTTAGCGAGTATGGTTTCATTGTTATAATTACTGTATAAGCGTAGCGCCAACGGCCGGGCAATTACTTGGCGGAGGGCAAATTTCGCCGCGGTTTTCGGGGCCGGCTCCTATGATGCCTGTGGGCTTTCCGTTCAGCGGGATGTAGCTATCCCAATGCAGGTTTTTTTGGCCCAGGGTATCTTTTTTCACGGTTGATACCATTACCAGGGTGTTGTAACCATCGTACCTACGGGCACTATCCTTTGCTGCCACGCCCAGCCTTGGGTTATAAGCTGCGAAGTAAAACCTTACGCCGTCGCCGTCTTTTTCTTTCTCTAAAGCAGCTAGCATAGCCTGCAGCTTTTCTTTACTAAACCAAACCGAGCGTGTGTTGGGCAGTTTTACATGCGTTCCGTCGGATTTTATGGAATCTACCTCGCCTGCACGGGATTTGTAGTTGCCCACGTATTTAGTCGCTGTTGCAACATCAAGCGCGCCGCTGGTATCAATGGCGGCGGTGCCGGGTTCTGTTGGTGCGGCGGTTTTGGGCTGGCACGATGCAAGGCCTATGCCTGCGACTGCCAATAGGATAAGGGTTTTTTTGATTGTCATATCGTTATGAATTTAAGGTTATCGAAAGTGGGTAATTACGGGCGCAATCGCAAAAAGTATCCCGCCTTTTTTTACCCCTAAATCACCCCCTCAAAAAAGCTGATTAAACCCTGTTGCAGCTTTTAGCTTCAACATACATTTGGGATGTAATAAATAATTAATGTTAAGGGGACACATTGATCAAAGTATAGCCGGGAATAAAGTACCGGTTATATTTTAAATGCCGCAGGGCAGCATAACAAGCCGCCAATGGATGGTTAAACATTTAATTAAATGTTAAGGCAGTATTCCTATAACGGCTAACTATATATCATAGAAACATATACAAAGTATATACAAGTTTTTAATAATGCGCTGGATTTTAATTTATTAACATAAAAATATGCAATTGTTGATATTAAATATTTCTTTTACTACTAATTAAATATATTACATTTACACACCAAATTATAAACCTTTAACAATAACCCTAATCAATTTAAACTATGGATCAGTACATGGCCTCTCTCATGCTTTTTGCGGGCAACTTTGCACCAAAAGGCTGGTTCTTCTGCGACGGAACCTTATTATCAACCAACCAGTATCAAGCCCTTTTTTCGCTTATTGGCACAACTTACGGCGGCGACGGCGTTACTAATTTCGCACTTCCCGACCTGCGTGGCCGTGCACCCGTGCATCCCGGCCAGGGCAGGGGCTTGTCTAATTACTATGAGGGGCAAATGGCCGGTGCAGAAAGCGCAACCCTAACACAACAGCAACTGCCGTCTCATACGCATGCACTGCAAGGGGTAACTACCGCGGCCAACCAGTCGGACCCGCTTAATAATTTTATCTCGGTACCTATTGAAGGTAGCAGTGGTAATCCTCTTTCTACCTACAACGATGGTACTGATCCTGTATTTGCGCTTGCGGCGTTGAATCCAAAAAGTATTTCTTTCACAGGTGGTAGCCAGCCGGTACAAACGCTGTCGCCGGTATTGGCAATAAACTATATTATTTGCTGGGACGGAATATACCCGAGCAGGCCATAATTAAATATTAGCAGCGGCGCCTTCTTCAAACAATGGGGCGCTACTTTTTCACTTGGCATTAGTTGTGAGGCTCCTAAGCCCTGCAACTAATGCCATAATACACCCGGCCAAACGGCCGACACCATTAACTCGCAAATAACAAGTTTTATACAGCCCGCATCAATAAACGGTGCCAGGAAAAACTTTATAGATATAACACCTGCACCACGGCCCGGCATGCAGTTTTTACGGTTGAAACGGGCAAATATTATATTAAAATACAGCGGCGTTGCCGTAAAAAACGGACTACTTAAGTGAACATTATGAAAACAAATTTACTCTTATTAAAAAGCAGCTTGTTAAAAACCTCCGGCGTTTTAAAGGCTGCCTTTTTGCTATTAGTATTGCTGGGCATTAGCACAGCTTCTCGTGCGCAGGTTGTTTACAGCATGGGCGAACCGGGTAACACGACTGCCGCTACCTCGGGCGATTTGATCAAAAAAATGAACTACGACGGCACCAACGTAAGTACCGTTATTACAGGTACCAACGCCGGGCTGATACAACCGCTCAACGTTGCGTTGGATGGTAATAACAACCGCATTTTCGTATCCGAGGGTAACTTAAGCGGTAATGTTATCAAAGTTATTACCGGTAGCTCGGTGACAGGTACCATTACCAGCGCCAATTCTGCTTATATAAAAGATATAAATTACGATGTGGTTGGTAATTGGCTGTATTATATTACCGAAAGCGGCGATATTACGCAAGCTACTGCAAATGATGCCCTTTACAGGGTACACCCGGATGGTACCGGCTCGCAAACCCTCGCCACATCGGTAACAAAAAACCCTTACAGGCTTGAAGTGGATGCGGCTAATAATAAAGTGTACGTAGTTGATGTATCTTTTAGCGGCAGAAGCATAAAAACCGTCGACCTGGCCAATAGCAACGCCGTTACCTCGCGCGCCTTTGCCACAACATTGAACTCGGTTTATGACGTCGCCTTAGATAAGGTTAACGGGTATTTGTACTATTGTGCCGAAGGGGGGAGTGCTGCTACACTTTCCGCCACCGACCAGGTAAGAAGACAAAATATCGACGGCACCAACGATGTTCAAATAGCAGCTTCGGTTTGTAATTCGCCTTTTCGCTTAGGCCTTGATGCTGGCAATAACCGCCTCTACGTTGGCGATGCTTACTATGGCTCAGGAAAAATCGTTGCCATAAACCTCACAAATAACACGTTCAGTACGACACTCAGTTTCGCAACCGGCCAGAATTTTCCACAGATATATGATTTTGGCGTGCCCGAGCAACCTAAAGTTACCACCACAGCTGCAGCATCAGTAACAGCAACGGGGGCAACACTGGCTGGCAACCTGGTTTACGGTTACGGTATGAGCACCGAACGTGGCGTGGTTTATAGCTCCACGAATACTACCCCAACAGTAAGCGATACCAAAGCAGCAAATGCTACTGTAACTACAAATGGCGCATACTCGGCAAGTGTTAGCGGCTTAACACCGGTTACCACTTATTATGCACGGGCCTATGCCATAAATGGCGCCGGCACTACTTACGGTGCTGTGGTTACATTTACAACAATATCAAACGATGCAAACCTTTCGGCCTTTACCATTAGTTCGGGTACCTTAACTCCTACGTTTGCAGCGGGCACAACCAGTTATTCGGCATCGGTAACAAACGCCGCAACCTCCATTACGGTAACACCTACCCGCAACCAGGCCAACGCCACTATTAAAGTTAATACCGTAGCTGTAAACTCCGGTTCCGCTTCCGGCAATTTAAGTTTAGCCATTGGCAATAACACCATCACCACGGTGGTAACGGCGCAAGATGCAAGTACCAAAACATACACCCTTACGGTAACCCGCCCCAAAGCGGCACAAACCATTACCTTCGCCTCAACTGCTACCAAAACCTACGGCAATGCCGACTTTGCACCGGGCGCAAGCACAAACAGCGGGCTTACCATAAGCTACGTAAGCAGTAATACCGCGGTTGCTACCATCGTAAACGGGCAAATACACATCGTAGGGGCAGGCACATCAACCATTACCGCTTCGCAGGCGGGGGATGCCAATTATTTGGCGGCGAGTGATGCAACCCAACTCCTAACTGTAAATAAAGCGTCGCAAACAATTACCTTTAATGCCTTAACAGCCAAAACCTACGGCAATGCCAATTTTGCACCGGGCGCAACTGTTAGCAGTCCTTTGAGTGTCACTTACACCAGCGATAACACTGCTGTTGCTACCATAGTAAGCAATCAGGTACATATAGTAGGGCAGGGCACTGCCAATATCACAGCTTCGCAGGGCGGCAATGCCAATTACAATGCCGCTGCAAACGTGGTACAAAGCCTAACCGTAAATAAAGCAAACCTTACCATAACCGCCGCAGCCAAAACTAAAAATTACGGCGACACCGACCCTGCATTTACTTATACCGCAACAGGCGTAGTAGGCAGCGATGCTCCTACAGGTGCATTATCAAGGGTATCACCAACAACAAACATCTTTATCGGCACCTATGCTATTGATCAGGGCACCCTTAGCTATAGTAACAATTACAATGTTACCTACGTGGGCGCAAATCTTACGATTAACAAACGGCCCATTACCGTTTTACCGATAGCCAAAACCAAAGTTTATGGCGATGCGGATCCGTTCCTTAACCAGTTTCAGACCGTAGCAGGCTCATTGGCCTCCGGCGATGCAACGAGCGACCAATTTGGGCGTGCTGCCGGCGAAAACGTGGGCACTTACCTGATGAGCCTTGGCACCAAAAAGTTTGTAAATGGCCTTAACGATGTTACCGCCAATTACGATATAACCGTTCAACCGGCCTATGTAACCATTACTGCTAAACCTATAACCGTTACAGCCACCGCTAAAACCAAAACTTACGGCGATAACGACCCGGCGTTAACCTACACTGCCAACGTTGCTTTAGGTTTTAGTGATAGCTTTACCGGGGCATTAAGCCGTGCAGCAGGCGAGGGATTTGGCACTTACGCTATTAATAAAAATACGCTGGCATTAAGCAGCAACTATACCTTAACTTATGTTGGCGCTAATTTAACCATCGGCAAGAAAATAGTTAACGTTATCGCCGAGGCCAAAACCAAGACCTTTGGCGACAGCGACCCTGCATTAACCTATACCGCTGATGAATTGGCCAGTGGCGACAGCTTTAGCGGCGCGCTAACCCGTGTAGCAGGGGAGAACTTTGGTGCCTATGCCATTAGCCAGGGTACGCTCGCCGTAAGCAACAGCAGTAATTATACCTTGAGTTTTACAGGCGCCGACCTAACCATCAACAAGAAAACTATTAACGTAACCGCCGCCGCCACAAGCAAAACTTATGGCGATACCGACCCTGCGCTTACTTACGCTGCCGACGCTTTGATTGGCGGCGACAGCTTCACAGGGGCAATAAGCCGCGCCCCGGGCGAAAGTTTTGGCACTTATGCCATAACCCAGGGTACGCTTGCCCTTGGCAGTAACTATACATTGAACTATACAAGTGCCGACCTGAGCATTGAAAAACGAGTTATTGATATTTACTCTGGCAGCCGCGATGTGCAATACGGCGACCCTGATGGCACAATCGGGTACTCTTATTCGGGCACCCCGGTTTCGGGCGATACGTTCTCCGGTTCACTTGGCCACGAGCCGGGTAGTGCGTTAGGTACTTATGCTACAACTATAGGTACTTTCGGGATAACCAATGGCGGAAGCTATGACCTTATTTTCCATAGTGGAGCGTTCAATATCGTACAAAGGGAGATCATCGTTTCGGGCGGTTCTACCTTTAAGATCTATGGCGATGCCGACCCTGCTATCAATTACAGCATTGTATCGGGCACTTTGCTGGGCGGTACCCAAATTACAGGCGCATTAACCCGCGATGCGGGTGAAACAGCGGGCCCGTATAACGTAAGCCTCGGTACTTTAGCCATTAACGACAGCAATTATAAACTGACTTTCCAAGGCGGGTACTTCGAGATAGACCGCGCACCCCTTACTCTTACTATCGATAATAAAACCAAAGTTGCTACCAAGCCAAACCCGGCACTTACCTATAGTGTAACCGGTTATAAAAATGGTGATACCGAGGCAACAGCATTTACATCGGCCATTCAGCTAACAACAGATGCCACCATCAGTTCGGCTGCCGGTGATTATAATATTTATGTTAACGGTGGTGCGTACGCTTCCAACTACAACGTTACTACCGTAGGTGGTACCATGACTGTAACGCCTGCATCAAGCATTAATACCCTGGCAAGTGCTACGCTAAATGGCGGTGGGTTTAATGAGGCTTTTGATCCTGCAACTGATTTTTACTCGGCAAGTGTTCCAAACGGTTCTACGTCTGCAACATTAATAGCAACAGTAACCGATCCGCTATCGACCATGTCGATAGGCTACGATCCTGCAACCGCTACGCCGATAGCATCCGGCGCACCTTACACAGTAACCTTTACTGGTGGCAATACCCAGCAGGTACCCGTAAACGTAACGGCAGAAAACGGAACGGTACATTCTTACTATTTTAATATAACACCTATTCCTTCAGACTCTAAGCTGTCTAACCTGAGCAGTAGCGTGGGTGTTATCAGCCCATCGTTTAACCCTCTTGTTACCTCATACACGCTTGATGTTAGTGCCGAAACAGATTCTATCACCATTACCCCAACAACCCACGACCCGCTGGCAACAGCAAGAGTAAGCGGTGGTGGCGAAGGTGGCGCTACAGGTGCCAAAAGGATAGCTGTGCATGAGGGCGGAAACCCGGTCAACATAACTGTTCGATCTGCCGATCATACCAGTAATACATTTTACCAGTTATACATCAAAAGGCCTATCAGGTTGAAAACGCTTATGCTAAGCGCCGGTAACCTGTTCCCCGCCTTCGATCCTAACGTAACCAGTTATGTAGCAAAAGTAGGCGAGAGCATACCTGCCATTACAGTAACACCAGAAGGTAACCAGTCTTATTTCCAAATCACTGTAAACGGCGATCAGGTAACTTCCGGCGACGCGTCTGCACCGGTTACTATAAATGCAGATGGTTCTACTACTATCGCGGTGACAATTACCGCAGGCGATGGCGAAACCTCTAAAACATATAATATTAGCGTAGTACACGCATCAAGCAATGCTGCGCTTGCCGGCATCAGCTTAAGCACCGGCGCGTTAGACCCTGTGTTTGATCCGGCTACTTTAACTTATAATGTTTACCTGCCAAATACAACAACTGCAGTATCATTTACGCCAACGGTAGCAGATGCAACGGCAACCATGACAATAAACGCCAGCCCTGCGGCTTCGGGTGCTACCATTACCAACAATAACTTAACTGTAGGCCTGCACAATTACTATTTGGTTGTAACTGCTGCAGATGGCGTAACAGCCAACACCTATAATTTGAGGGTATCAAGGGCACCGTCAAGCGAATCCGGCCTGTCAAATATCGTACTAAGCCAGGGTACCCTGTCGCCGGTGTTTGATATAGAGGTTAGTTCTTATACCGCATCGGTAAGTAACGGGGTATCGATTTTAACGTTAACACCGGCATTTCTAGATGCTACCGGCAGCCTGTCTGCAAAGGTTAATGGCAGCAATGCAGCCATATCATCGGGTGTAATTACTGCTCCACTCAACTCGGGTGCCAATACGATAGACATTATATCAACAGCCGAAGACGGCGTAACCACTAAAACCTACACCATAACGGTAACTCGCGCCCTGTCTAACAATGCAGCGGTATTATTAAAAGTTGGCGGGGCCAACCTGGTGTCTGCAACGGGGAGCGGTGATGAGAATTATAAAACATCGGTAGCCAATACCGCAACAAGCATCGTGCTGACGCCTACGGCATTGGAGGCCCATGCTGTTATCCGTGTAAACGGTACTGTCGCAAGCAGCGGCTCTCCGCTTTCGATACCTCTTACCGGTGCCGTTACGCAGGTTACCATCCAGGTAACCGCAGAGGATGGTGTAACCACCAGGACGGCGACGCTTCAGGTAAATAAAACAGGGTCTACCAATGCTTGGTTAACTCAGGTGGTTTTAAGCCCATATGTAACGTTAAGTTCTGTTTCCGGAAGCAGCGATTATAATTTTTCGGCATCGGTAGGTGCAAATATTAGCAGTGTTACGTTAACCGCCACGCCAAGTGATTCCAAAGCCATCATACGGGTTAATAACGTAGTGGTAGCTGGTGGGGCAGCCTCCGGGGCGATAGCGCTTTCAACGGGATCCAATGTGATCAGTACGGTGGTAACAGCCGAAGACGGCATAACCACTAAAACCTACACCATAACGGTAACTCGCCTGTCTAACAATGCAGCGGTATTATTAAAAGTTGGCGGGGCCAACCTGGTGTCTGCAACGGGGAGCGGTGATGAGAATTATAAAACATCGGTAGCCAATACCGCAACAAGCATCGTACTGACGCCTACGGCATTGGAGGCCCATGCTGTTATCCGTGTAAACGGTACTGTCGCAAGCAGCGGCTCTCCGCTTTCGATACCTCTTACCGGTGCCGTTACGCAGGTTACCATCCAGGTAACCGCAGAGGATGGTGTAACCACCAGGACGGCGA
>NZ_JBFUEA010000021.1:0-72770 GCF_056404435.1 Mucilaginibacter sp. P2_D11 | reverse complement strand
GCATGCCCATCTTAATCCTATAAATATTTGATTACCAAAAAATGCTATCCGGTAATGTTATGCGGTGTTAATCTCTCTTTCGAGAGGCTATCCCCCAGATTAAGGTAGGTTACATACGTGTTACGCACCCGTGCGCCACTCTCATCAGAAGCAAGCTCCCAAATCCCGTCCGACTTGCATGTATTAGGCCTGCCGCTAGCGTTCATCCTGAGCCAGGATCAAACTCTCCATTGTATAATGTGTTGTTATAATCCAGACCCTATTAAACTCAATCAATAGAAATCTGTAAAAAAAATATTCTCTTACATTATCTACCAAGTTTGTAATCATAACTATCTTTCGATTCGTTACACTACATGATTTTCTATTTCTTAAAAGAACTTTGCGCTTCTCCGTCTCGGTTCGGCTATATGTTTTCGAAGCTTTAACACTTCTTAACTTCTTATTTCAATTATTCGAAAGTTGCTTTCAAATATTTCCCTTCGTTTCGGGAGTGCAAAGGTACATTTGTTTTTCAATTTAACGAATTAAAAAACAAAATACCTACAAGTAGCTAATTAACAGGTAAATAAAATTGACAACGAGCGTGGCGCCCGTATTGGGCTCCCGCAGTATTTTATTTAAATAAGGACATTTAAAACACAAGTATTTGACAATAAGGAATTTAAGTTGAATAAAATAGCGAAAATCCAATAGCATTTAAACGAATGGCGTAGAACTATATTAAGCGCGATGTATTTGTAAACAAGCGCATTGCGGTGCAATGCCTGGAATTGTTAATAAGCTAAGGCTATGCAGCCAGTAGAATTTTGACAATAAAAGCAGCAGTGAATTGATGCTTTACTATTTTTGCAGGATGAGTGATGAAGAATTAATGGCCTACTTTGAGCATGCTATATTACCGGAAACTTTACGCCTTGATCGCGCCACTACGCAACACCGCGTAAAACAGGCTGTCAAAACCAATCTGGAAGCAATGATGGCCGACCCGAAAGACCACCGCTCCCGGTACCGGCTGGCCAGGATCGCCGCTGCGATAGAACATCCCTTTGATGGGCAGGAGATCCCGCGTTTTTAATTTTCAAATTTACTGGGATGAGTGCGTATTTATATGGGATCGATTTTGGTACGACCAATTCGGCTTTGGCGGTTTACAATGAACAAACGCGGGAGATAGAGCACACCTTTATTATTCCTTCGCTGATCTATTTTTATCACCAGCGGCCTGGTTATGTTGTAGGCGAAGAAGCTATCTCGGCGTACCTGGAAGATGGCATGAAAGGGCGTTTCATCAAATCTGTGAAACAGGTGTTATCCAGACCCAGTTTCACCGAAACTCGCATACAAAACAAACGCTACACCGCCCCAGACCTGGTAGCAATTATCTTGAAGGAGCTGAAACAACGCGCGGACCTGCTGATCGGGCAGGATTGCCGGAAAGCAATTATTGGCAGGCCGGTTTTCTTCGATGATGATGATGTAAAAAAAGACACCTTAGCCCAAACGCGACTAAACAGGGCAACGGAGATTGCCGGTTTCACCGATGTCCGTTTTCAATTTGAACCTATCGGGGCAGCATTTGCTTATGAAAAGAACCTTACAAAAAAGGAAAATGTACTGGTAGCCGACCTTGGCGGTGGCACAACAGACTTCACCTATCTTGTACTTGACCCCGAGAAATCCCGGAGCATAGACCGGAAAAATGACATGATGGCTACAGGCGGGATTTACGTAGGCGGCGATAGTTTAGATGCTGCTTTTATGTGGGAAAAGGGTACCCCCTATTTTGGCAAGAACACACAATATGAAGCCACTCCGGGCAAGGTGCTGACCGTCCCGAAATCACTGTTCGTAAATATCTGTTCCTGGGAACAAATGAACTTCTTCAATGGCCTTCGCATAAAAAAGGACATGGAAGATTACTATTATTTCTCGCGGGAAGACCGGCTTTTCAAAAACCTGCTCACGCTCATTGACAACAACCTGGGTTATTCTGTATTCCGGGCTATTGAAAAAACAAAAATTGCCCTGACTGCCGCTGACAGTACGGCATTCAGCTATCACCACATGGGTATCGAAATCGAAGAGGAGGTTAGCTTGCCGGATTATGAACAGGTAATTGCAAAAGATGTAAGCAGGATCGCCGCTTATCTGGATAATTTTTTACAGGCAAATCGAATTGATGCAAACGCCATCGATACGCTGTTTCTTACAGGCGGAACCTCCATGGTGAAAAGTATCCATAAGTTGTTTAAAAACAAGTTCCCGCATGTGAACCTGAATTCAGGCGACAACTTCAAAAGCGTAGCTAACGGCCTGGCCTATAGCGGCTATCTTTTCGGGAGTTAGTGACATTGGCACGGTCACTAACAACAATTTCGGGTTTTCCCTTATAATCAATCATTCAAAACACCGATGATAGAAATAACGTTGTGGCAGATCCCTCCCGTTTCCGGGAAATAGCGTTTTTTGGACAAAGCCTGAACACCCACTGCGTTGTTATACGACAGGCAAATATACCTTTTTGACCAATATGAGGAATTTGTCTGGCGTCAGATAAAATAAGTACACCACTTTTGGGATTAACATTTAAATATGGCATTTGGCCGATATTCTCAAAGCCATTGTATTAGATTACAAACGCACAAGCAACAAAATGCCCATGGTGCGAAAAAGAAACGGGGTAGGTCAAATTTTCTTCAATATTATATATGGAGGGCACTCCTTGCTCAGATTTGATAATGTTAAACCGGGCGGCGGGCTTTAACCGCCTTAAGTTATCCATACACAATTCCCTCACTTGGGAAGATTGATTTTGTGCTGAAGAATCGGCAATTTGTTTAACAGCAGAATAGCTCTGCCCCGAATAATGAACTTGATGAGCTACAGAGTGTACATAGCCATCCCCTATTGCCGAAAAAAAAGTTAGCTCAGTATTGTGGAAGGTGATACGGCCCTGCCAACTGCTTTTGGTATTGGCATCTTCAACCTTATCAGAGTCCAGGCTTTTAAGCCCCATGGTTTCCACTAATTTAATATCACCAATGATAAATTTTGTAGGAGAAAATACCATTTGGGCATTTAGCCGACGAAGAAACTTGAAAGCGGCCTCTTTAACTGACCAAAGTAGCCAAACATATGCTTCAAAAGCAACGATATTGCTCTCTAATTTTTGGTATTGAATTACTTCCCAATCAGTAAGGATTTTTTTGTAAAAGGCTGGTTGTATAGTTCTAACGGGATCAGTTTCTGCAAACGATACAATATCATTGCCGGCGCTTACCATTATTTCTCTTCAAGCTTTCCGCTAATAACATCCAAGCAGTTGCCAACATTTACCATTTTATCGGCCGAATCATAATCTATTTCAATATCATATTTAGCCTCGGCATCAATAATAATATCAACCAAATTGGCAGAATTGATCTGGAGGTCTTTAATCAAGTCAGTATTATCATCAATGCCTGCCAGCATTTCTTTATTAGTTGTATAAGGTGCAATAACCTTTTTAAGTTCACTTAAAATCTCTTCTCTCGTCATTTTTTGTTAAAGTATTTACTTAGTATTAAACAGGAGTTTACATCTCCAAAACCAAAATTTGCTTTTGCTACAATGTTAACTTCTTTTTTTATCATTTTCACAGGTAACCGCTCTAAACCTATCAAATTTGCAATTTCGGGATTCGGATCCTCCAAATTAATGTTGGGGTGAACAAAATTGTGCACAATCTGCAATACCGATGCCACGGTTTCTATTGATCCTGCGGCACTCAACGCGTGCCCGATCATTGATTTTAACGAGTTCGTCAGCGGGAAATCATCCCCTGCCCTGCTTAGGGCCTCCGTCCAGTTTATAATTTCCTGCCTATCGGCATTGGTGGCAGTTAAATGGCCGCTTATCAGGTCAATGTCTGCACCGGTTATACCGGCAGCGAACATAGCTTCGGCGATACATCTTTTAACACCGGTAGAGTTTGCCGCCGTCATGGTGCCGCCCTGCCTTTGTCCGCCGGAGTTTGTTGATCCGCCAAGTACCTCTGCATAAATACGGGCATTACGTGCTAACGCGAAGTCCAGGTCTTCCAGCACAAGCGCGCCTGCCCCCGATCCCGGAACAAAACCGCCAGCGGTAGCGCTCATTGGTCTCGATGCCTTTTCAGGCTCATCGTTAAATTTCCTGGATAGTACCCGCATACTGTCAAAAGCCCCGTAAACATAAGTATCTACATGTTCGGTGCTGCCAACCAGCATACGCTTTGCGTAGCCGTGCTTAATATATTCATACCCCATTAAAATGGCCTGCGTACCAGTTGCGCAGGCCGCCGAGTTGGTTATAACCTTATTGCCTAAACCAAGCCTGCCCGATATATATGCCGTAACGCCGCTATTCATGGTTTGCTCTACCACGCGCGAGCCAAGTTTACGAGCCTCTTTATTATCAACCTTGCTGATTACGTTTTTCATGGCTTCGGTATCGGCAATGCTATTGCCAAAAATACAACCGGTTTCCCAGCGTGGCTCCACCGTGTCGTAACTCATGCCCGAATCTGCCCAGGCATCCAGTGCAGCAGCCAGTCCGTAACCTATATTAGTGCCTTTTAAACCGTGAAAAGTAACGTCAGATATGTAATTTTTCAAACTTTCCCAATCAAAATCGGGCATCCCAGCTACCTGGCAACTGAAGTTCAGTTCCCTGTAATGCGGCATAAATTTTATGCCTGATACACCATTTTGTATCGCATCCAGGAAAGCGCTTATACCTACCCCGTTTGGTGATACTACCCCTAAGCCGGTAACTACTACACGATTACTCATTTTTTAACCGCAATTTGTTTAATTATGCCCGCAAACGTACCCTTGGCTACTAGTTCGTTATCGCTATCCAACATCTCTACATAACACTTTAGTTTGCCAAACCTAAAATACACTTTCTTCGAGATCACCGTAACTTTTTGCCCCGGCAGCACCATTTTGTAAAACGATACATCCGTTGACGTTAACAGTGGAAACATCGAGTCCTTCCCGTCAATTCTGTAATCGGCCTCCTTCATTATTAAAAACATACCCAAAACCACCAGGCCTATTTGCGCCATAATTTCGGTGATGATAACGCCCGGCGTAACCGGGTTATCTTCAAAATGATCCTCGTAAAAAAAAGAATCAGGCTTTAACGTGTATTCTCCTTTTACGCCATCCTCATTTAACGAAGCAATGTGATCCACGAAACGGAAAGACGATTTATATGGGAGATGGTTTAATATATGATTGGTCATGAATGCTATTAACTATAAATTACTTACAATGTTCTCCGCCATCTACATGAATTAATGCGCCGTTTATCCAAAACGCTTCATCAGTACATAAAAGGTAAATTACATTGGCAACATCATTGGGCGTTGTAAGCCTGCCCATGGGGTTTCTTGCCATGCTTGTTTCTATCAATTTGTCGCTGCCGGGTATCATTTTTAATGCCGGTGTTTCTGTAACGCCCGCTTGTATAATGTTTGTTTTTATACCCGCCGGGCTAAACTCAACCGCCATGTACTTAGCTAAACTCTCTAACGAACTCTTTGCAATAGCTATGGCCGCGTAGCTATCCCAGTACTTGTGCGCGCCCTCGCTGGTAAGGCCTAAAATGCGGCTGTCGGCTGCAAAAAAATTTTCCTTTATCAATAGCCTGGTCCAGTCGAGCAAACTATTTGCCATGGCATAGCTGGTTAGTTGGATATCCTCTACAGACAGTTCAGAAGTTCCCTCTGCAACCAATGGTTTTAGGTTACCCCGGGCAATACTATGCAATAGCAGTTTTACCGAATGCTTATGAACAATAGGCTTAATTTTCTCAATAAATAAATCGCGGCCGGCAGCGTCAAGCGCGTTAATGTTATAGGGAAGAATATTAACCTGCTTAGTTTGGGCAAGCGTTAAAAGCTTTTTCAACAATGGTTTTTCGGTAACAGATGGTTCGCGGTAGAGCAGGGCTATATTCATGCCATGGTTGGCAAGCTTCTCAACAGCAGCATAACCGAAACCGCTCGACCCCCCTAAAATAACCGCCCACGAACCTTTAAATTGTAAATTTTTATCCATTAATCCACATTTAAACCTTTTTAACTTCTAATTGTCCTGTATGTGCTGATTATACACCACAGCGGCAACAGCTAAAAATTGCAACCCCAAAGTAAGTTAAAGTATATGAAATTTTTTGTACGGAATGCACATATTATACAATTGTTAAGAAGATAAGTTTATGTTGCCAATATTTATTATGTATTAGGGCGTTTTCGGGTTGATGAGTATTTATAATTAATTATGTTTGATAACTATGAAGATTATTTTTAAGTGGAAAATCACTTTGGTTGCGGTTATGCTTTTGAGCTTCGGCTTTTCAAAAACCGGCCGGGCACAGCAAAAATTCGAAAAAAAGGAATTTTACGAGGTGATGAGCGCCGGTGACGTTGACGCTATTGATAAACAGATAGAATTAGTGGCGGCATCCGGCCTTGCCAATAAAGAAGGGTACGAAGGTGCATTGTTAATGCGTAAAGCCGGTAAGGTACATGGCGCCAAAAAGAAGCTCCGCTTTTTTAAGGAAGGCCGTATAAAGCTCGAAACAGCTATCCTTGCTGCCCCGGATAATACCGAGTTCAGGTTTTTACGCCTGGCGATCGAAGAAAATGCGCCAAAAATAGTAAAGTACCATAACGATATCGAAAAAGATAAACTATTGATCCAGAAGAATTTCAAAAACCTGCCTCAATCGGTTCAGTATGCTATCTTAGAGTACTGCAAAAAGTCGAAGGTATTACATGCCGAAGATTTATAAATTTGCATCGGATGAATAAAAAAATATTGGCTATTTACTATACGCAATCCGGTCAAATGACCGAGATTATCAACTCTTTTACGGCACCAATTATTGCCAGCGGTGCCTCCGTTGAAATAGTAACGCTGAAGCCGGTGGACAACTATGATTTCCCCTGGACGGGCCAACGCTTTTTTTCGGTGATGCCTGATTGTGTTTTAAGCGTGCCAAGGCCACTCGAACCCCTTAATTTAAAGGAAGAAAAATACGATCTGATCATATTAGGATGGCAGCCCTGGTTCCTGTCGCCCAGTATACCTGCCAATTCTCTATTGCAAAACCTCGAATTTAAGGCATTATTAAAGGATACTCCCGTTATTACAATAAGCGCTGCCCGCAATATGTGGCTAAACGCATTTGTACGCGTTAAAAAATCACTGACCGATGCCGGTGCAAATTTGGTAGGCAACATATCGCTGGTAGACAGGCACCCCAACGTTGTTAGCTTTATCACCATTTTTTATTGGATGTTATCCGGCAAAAAAGATCGATATCTTAACATATTTCCGAAGCCCGGCATTGATGAAAAGGACATCCAAAACACCGAAATATTTGGTAAAACTGTTAGTAAATACCTGGCTTTAGGAGATTGGACCAATTTACAGAACGAATTAATAAAACAAAAGGCGGTAGTAATCAATTATACGCTAATGTTTACCGAAGCAAGGGCCAAACCAATTTTTGCGGTTTGGGCAAAATTTATTTCAAAACGCAAAAACCAGGTGCCATGGCTTAGCGCGTTTAAATACTATTTATTTATCGCATTATTTTTGGGTGCCCCTATATTGATATTTTTGGATGCTATATTTTTAAAACCGTTTTCGTCTAACAGAATTAAAAAAAAGAAATTAACCTATTTACAAGTAACTACTTAATTACATGTCTGATACAAAAGTTTATATCAACCATACCTCAGCTTATTTCCCGAACGAACCTGTTTCTAACGACGAAATGGAGCAATATTTAGGGTATATTGATAACAAACCATCAAAATCTAAAAAGATAGTCCTTCGTAACAATGGGATCATCAACCGGTACTATGCGCTTGATAAGGACCATAGGTCTACGCACACTAATGCCCAAATGACTGCCTTGGCCGTCAGGGAATTATTCGATAACGATACAGAGCGTTTAAAAGAGATAGAGTTATTATCCTGCGGCACATCATCACCCGATCAAATGATGCCAAGCCATGGTGTGATGACACATGGCTGGCTGCCCGAAACCGGCGGCATTGAAGTAGTATCACCTGCAGGTGTTTGCTGCGCAGGTATGCATGCCTTAAAGTATGCTTTCTTGTCCATCAAATCCGGAGAGGTAAAAACTGCTGTTGCAACCGGTTCCGAAAGATTTTCGGGTTTATTGGTTTCTAAGGTTTTTGAAGAGGAGGCTCAAAAACTAAAAGAGATGGAAGAGAACCCCTACATCGCTTTTTCAAAAGATTTTCTACGCTGGATGTTATCTGATGGTGCCTCGGCATTTTTAATGACGGATAAGCCAAATGAAAACGGCCTGTCGTTACGCATTGAATGGATAGAAGGTGTATCATACGCTAATGAGATGGCCACCTGTATGTACATGGGCGGCGATAAACAAGCCGACGGCTCGTTAAAGGGTTTTATGGACTATACGCCGGACGAAATCATGACCAAATCTATCTTTAGCATTAAGCAGGACATTACATTGCTGAGCGATAATATAGTACCGCTGGGTGGTAAAAAGATCAAAGAGATCTTCGAGAAGAAGGGTTTAACGGTAAATGATATCGATTATTTTCTGCCTCACATATCAAGCAACTTCTTTAAAAGTAAAATCTATGATATGATACAGGAATACGGCGGTGGGATCCCTTACGAAAAATGGTTCATTAACCTTTACACCGTGGGTAACGTTGGTGCCGCATCTGTATACCTGATGATAGATGAACTATTTAAAAGCGGGAGGTTACAAAAGGGTGAAAAGATATTGCTGCTTGTGCCCGAAAGTGCGCGTTTTTCCTACATGTATGCGATGCTTACCGTTTGCTAATGGTTTACTGAGCCATGAAAAAGGAAGATATACCACAGGATTTAAGCGCGCTTGGTAAAATAACCAAAGAGGTTTGCTACGCTACAGACAGTGAAGGTAAATACCAAACGGCTTTAAGCAGCGGCTGGAATGTAAAAATAGATGCGCTTGATTTAGCGTGGAGCGATATTGAGAAACGTATAGCAGTTGCCAAACAAAAGGTGCTTAACAATGAAGCCAGCCCGCTACATTTTTTTATGGAATACCGGTTGATGGATCTGAGCATTCTTGCCGACTATTCGGGCTTTTGGCAATGGCAAATAAAACGCCACCTAAAGCCTGATGTTTTTAAAAATCTGCCAGATTATAAATTACAAAAATACGCGGAAGCATTTAACATTACAATTGAAGACCTTAAAACCATGACGGTGCATGAAGACTGAGTTTGAACATCGTCAGGCGGCACATTGTGAATCGGGCGTTACCAGCAATTTATTGAGACAAGCTTCGGGGGGCAAAATAACCGAGCCACTCGCTTTTGGCATAGGCGCCGGGTTATTTTTTGTTTACATCCCGCTCATTAAGATCAATAACGGGCCTGCAATTGCCTTCCGCACGCTGCCGGGGCATATTTTTAGCCGTACCTGTAAATCGTTAAATATACCCATCGTAAAAAAGCGATTTTTCTCTAAAGAAAGCGCAGAAGCATTTTTGCGCCAGCAATTGGATAAGGGCATACCTGTAGGTTGCCAGGTTGGCGTTTACTACCTGCCCTATTTCCCAAAGGAATACCGCTTCCATTTTAACGGCCATAACTTAGTGGTTTACGGATACCAGGAAGATAAATATCTGATAAGCGACCCCATTATGTATGAAGCTACCACACTTGGCAGTTATGAGTTGCAGCGGGTGCGCTTTGCAAAAGGTGCTTTGGCACCAAACGGGCAAATCTATTTTCCAAAAACAGCTACAACCATTACCAACGACCAGATAAAACAGGCCATTAAAGCCGGCATTAAAAGAACCGCATACAATATGTTGAGCATACCCGGCAGTTTTGCGGGGGTTGCGGGCATTAAAAATACCGGCCTTAAAATAAAAAAGTGGCTTGATAAACTTGGGCTTAAACAAGCCGGCCTTTACCTTGCACAACTGGTTAGGATGCAGGAAGAGATAGGTACCGGTGGTGGCGGTTTCAGGTACATTTATGCCGCATTTTTACAGGAGGCAGATGCTTATTGGCCAGGCAAAGGTTTTTTAGATATTTCGGTCACATTTACACAGGCCGGCGATATGTGGCGCACAGCTGCCGTGCAAGCCGCAGGGATTTTTAAGGGCCGGTTAACCTGTCAGCAGGATTTTGACAAAATGGGTGATTACTTAATTGAAATTGCCGCAGTAGAGAAGCAAGCCTTTGAAACTCTAAAGCAAATAAAATGGGACTAGCACCGGAAATAGCCATAGACGTAAACAACGTTGGTTTCCGCTATCCCGGCAATTCGGATGTTTCGTTCTCTAACCTTAACCTTAGGGTGAATAAAGGTGATCGATTTGGTTTATTTGGCCCGAATGGTGCCGGTAAAACTACCTTAATTAGTTTAATGACCGGTTTACTAAAAGCCGACGAAGGAAGCATCAAATTGCTGGGGCACGAAATCGGCAAAAATAAAAACAACGTTAGTAAGCTTTTTGGCTTTATCCCGCAGGATTTTTCGTTTTATCACGAATTAAGCCCCGTTGAGAACCTCGAATTTTTTGGAGCGTGGAGCGGGCTTGATAAGCAAACCATAAAAAACCGAACAGATGAACTGCTGACAATTTTGGGGCTAAATGATGTAAGAAATAAACAGGTGCAGAAATTTTCGGGCGGGATGAAACGAAGGGTGAACCTGGCTATAGGTGTAGTTCATAAGCCGGCAATCCTATTTTTAGATGAACCTACCGTTGGCGTGGATGTACAAACCGGGCGCGCTATTCTCGACTACCTTTTAGCGCTTAACAAAAGCGGAACCACATTGGTTTACACATCGCACCAGTTAAACGAGGCCGAGGACCTTTGCGAACAGGTTGCATTGATAGACGGCGGAAAAATAATTGCCCAGGATAATCTTGAACATTTGCTTAAAACGCATAACCAAAAAAACCTGGAGCAAATGTTCCTGAATTTAACCGGAAAGGAATACAGGAACTGATGTTTAAGTTAGGAGCCACCATAGTAAAAGACGTAAGGATATTGCTGCGCGATAGGGTAGGCATCGCGCTGATGTTTATTATGCCGATTGTATTAGTGGTAGTAGTAACCAGCATCCAAAACAGCACTTTTCAACTGGTTAATAAAAACAAGCTTTCCATCATCATTAACAACAACGATACCGGGCAGGCGAGCAAGCAATTGATCAAAGCGATTGATAAGATAGGCATGTTTAAGGCCACGCAAGTATCCGGAGATCAAAGCGAACAAAAAATTGCCGAAGCCATGCATCAGCAAGATGCTATGCTGGGCATCATTATACCAACGGATTTTTCGGCTAAGGTAAGTGCGAAATCAAAAAGCGTTGCCGGCAAAGCACTAAAAAGCTTCGGCCTTGAAGGTGACAGCATTAAAAACGCTGGCGATGTAGATCCGTTAACCGTTTACTATAACCCTGTTTTGCAGGAGAATATCAGGCTATCTGTACAAGGTGCTTTGCGCAGCGCTTTACAGCTTGTGGAGAGCCGCGAAACGCTTCGCAGCCTGTATTTTTCCATGAACGAAAAAGAGTTGCCGGAAAAACTGGAAAACGAGATGCTGAATAACCAAACGGCCATCAATGAGGTCCCGGTTTCAAAAGACGGTACACGTACCACACCTAATGCTACCCAGCATAATGTACCCGCCTGGACTATCTTCGCCATGTTTTTCATCATTATGTCGCTTGGCGGCAGTGTAGTGCGCGAGAAAGTTAGCGGCAGCTTTATCCGGTTAAAAACCCTGCCAACAAACTACCTGGTGGGCATGCTCTCCAAGCAGATCACCTACCTTGCGGTAACTATGCTGCAGGCAGCAGTGATATTTTCTATGGGCATCTGGCTATTTCCGTTTGTCGGCCTCCCAGCCTTAAATTTACCTTCGGATGTGCCGGCATTAATTATTGTGACCATTGTTTGCGGATGGTGTGCCGTAAGTTATGCTATGTGTGTAGGCGTATTTGCCCAAACTCAGGAACAAGCCAACGGATTTGGCGCCGTTTCCATAGTGATACTTGCTTGTGTGGGCGGCTTAATGGTGCCCAGTTTTGCTATGCAGGGCTTTTTTAAATCGGCGGCTAACATATCGCCTATGCACTGGTGCCTGCAGGCTTATTATTCACTATTTTTAGAGGGCGGAAAACTTAAAGACGTTTTAAACAATATCCTGCTTTTATTTATTATTACCCTATTGCTCCAGATACTGACCTTTGCGGGCTTAAAAAGAAAGAACTTAATATAATGGAAACTACCGAACTAAAAGAACAATTAAAGAGACAGATCATTCAATTTTTAAACCTGACCGATCTTACCCCGGCAGATATAGCTGATAAAGAGCCCTTATTTGGAGATGGCCTGGGGTTGGACTCTATCGACTCACTTGAACTAATTGTATTGTTGAAGAAAGAATACGGTATCGATATAAAAGACCCGAGGGAAGGACGTAAAGTTTTGGTAGATGTAGCAACTATTGCCGATTACATTCAGGCAAATACCGCTAAATAACTATATTATCCGGAAAATAGCTTGTAATTTAAAACAGGCGATATCTCCATTTAAAATAGAAGCGTTGAGGCTTAGCAGGCCAGCCTGGGGCGGTTTGTAGGTTATAATAAGCTGCAGCGGCTGGCTATTATCGGGCGTTATCATCTGCATAAATTTGATATTGCCGGCATTTTTCAGTTGAAGGGTAAAATGTAAAGCGAATTCAACTATATCTTTAACCAGGGCCAGCATACACGCCCCGGGTACCACAGGCTGCCCGGGGAAGTGCCCCCCCAAAATTGGATGGTTTTTATCTAAGCCGAGCGTTGCAATCAACTGCCCGTTGTTATGTTGCAGGTTTTCTATTTTGAATATGCCGTCGATTGCTAATGCCATTTTATATGGTTGAAAGAAGCATTAGCGAATGATATTTACCTTGGTAATGATTGTAGTAAAGAATTTTCTTCGGCGGCTTTACAAACTGCTGGTCTTGAAGGAGCACTGGCGGCACCACTTGATTTTTTATAATATTTGAAGCCAGCCATAATGCAAAGGACGATGAGGTGGGGTACTCACCGCACAGGTGTTTATAGTTGGCAATTGTTGCGTTGCTAAATATGTCCGACTCCAATTGCCGGTAAGGTTCATCATTATTAATATCGCCGTTTTTACCGGTTATAACCAATTCAATATCAGTAATGGTCAAGGAATTTGCCTTTAAGAACTCGACTATGCCGCCGGTAAGATCATTTGGTTTATAAAGCGTTTTAACAGCCACCAGTTCGGCTAAGTTATCTGGGGAGGAGTTGGTACTCAATAAACAAAAAGCCGCCCCCTGCCCCCCTATTGTACCCTTAGATGTAGTGGTAAATAATTGAAGATTAGATACGGGGAAACGCCGGTAAAGCCCAAGCCTGGTTAGAACTATAAAACTTGTGTCGACCATTTCTTCCGTGCCACCAACAAGCACATTATTTGCTTCCTCTTCTTTCAACAGCATAACCGCGTCAAACAAAGCGGCTTCAAAAGACATCCCCTTATGTACAAACGTATTGTTATAGTTGTGGCATTTCAGCATCAGGGCGATTTGAGCTGCAACGGTATTGTGCGTTGATTGGATAAACGCTGTTGGCGGCAGCAACTCCTCCTGGTATTCAATTATCCGTGTTAAGAAAGTAATAGTATCTTCCATGCAGCCAAATGCGGTACCGGTTATAATTGCACCCGGCATTTCAACACCCGCTTCTGCAAGGCATTCTTTAGCGGCGGCTACCCCCATTTTTATCACATTGCTCATCCGCCGTATTTGCTTGGGGTCGATGTACCGTTTATAGTCCGGCTCTATAACCGGCAAACGATTGCCGGTATACTCCACAATATCTTCAAGAAAATTTCCGGCTGCCAAAGTATGCTGAGCCGACACACAGGCCGAGGAACGTATGTATATTTTCATCTAAGCCTCCGAAAATATTAAAGATGTACAATTGCCGCCGAAGCCAAATGAGTTAGACATCACATGTTTTACCGGCTGACCAGTTAAATAGCGTGTCTCCGGCTCAAACGGCAGTTCGTTCATACGGGTTTGAAACCGAAGGTTAGGGTAAATTATTTTATGCCTAATCGCCAGTGCCGAAAATACGGCCTCTATGCCTCCGCTCGCACCAAGCGTATGCCCGGTAAATGATTTGGTAGAACTCATAAGCGGATAATCCGAATCAAACACACGTTTTACTGCAGTGCCCTCGGCGCTATCGTTATTGGGTGTTCCGGTGCCGTGTAAATTAATGTAATTGATATCGGATGGTTTCAAACCGCTCATTTTCATAGCACCTTGCATCGCCATATATGAGCCCGTGCCGTCCGGCGATGAGGCCGTTTGATGGAATGCATCGTTGCTGTTATTGTAGCCGCTTAAGGTACAGTACACAGGTTTGCTTAAAGTTTTGGCTACTTTATCAGATACCAGTACAACGTAACCCGCCCCTTCCCCTAAATTCAGTCCTTTACGGTTTTCATCGAAGGGTTTACAAAAATCTTCGTCAAGTATCATTAAGGTATTAAAGCCATTCAAGGTGAATTTTGTAAGCGAATCCGCACCGCCAGCAATAACCACATCAACTACATCATTTTTAATAAGGCGTGCTCCATAAAATATTGCGTTAGCCGATGAGGAACATGCCGTACTTATGGTGGTAACAAAATCAGTAATACCTAATTTATCAGCAACAATTTCGGTAATGCTGCCACATTCGTGGTCGTATACGTTTTTTAATTTCCCTTTAGATTTATCTGCAAGGAACTTAATAAAAAAATCTTCGCTCCGGTCCATACCGCCTACGGTATTAGCGGATACAAGGCCTAATCGTAGTTTATCTAAATTGGGGATAGCAGCATCAGCTATTGCCTCGCCGGCGGCGGCAAGACTTAACAAGGCTGTGCGGCTGTTATGCTCCGTAAGCCCGGTTAGCGATATAAGTTCCTCGTTAGATAATTTCACTTCGGCAACGGGCAGCTTGCCTTTATGAATGGTATCAATAATGGTAATACCTGCCATACCTGCTTTTCTATTCTTAAAAGCATCCAGGTGTTCGGCAACGTTATTACCGATGGCCGAAATTACGCCCAAACCCGCTATGTAAACTGTTGTATGAGTACCCAAGTTTAAAGTGTTAATTTTCCTGATTAAATATTTTCGCCATGTTTTCGGGCGAGAAAACCACTGCATCACAAGCTTGTTTATCTTCTACCAAAAAAAGTACTGCTTTGTAGTTGTCGCCCAATACATCCACCCAACCGCATATACAAGCCGAGGCTAACTGCCGATCGAGTAAGTAATTTACCTGTTTAAAGATAAAATCTTCGTCAAAATTATCCTGTATAAAAAGGGCATGCTCACCTTTAAAATTATTACGAATGCAAATTTCCCCAATTACAATATTAGGCAATGTATACACAAATACTGACGGACTTGCACCTTCGGCAATCGTTTTAACATATTTCAGATCGTTATCAAGACTGGAATTTGCATTAGCCAAAACTACCGCAACCCGCGCCGGATCGTAAACTTCTTTTAAATTGGCATCCTTAAGTAGTATTTCAGAAGCGAGCCAGCCCAGTTTGCTCAAATTATCCATCTTATAAAACTTGGGATAACTGAATTTTAAATACTGATAAACAGACAACAAAAATTCGGGCAGAGCGGTTTGCGGGTTGGCAAACAACCTTTCGGCATTTTTTTGCACAAGCCCACCGACTATTTTACTGCTAACGGTTATATACCTGTTTGTTATCAAAGTTCTATAATAAGCCTGTGTTCCAAAAATAATTATTTACCGAATATGACTGCGCCATTGCAGCCCCCAAAACCCGAAGCTGTTTTTAAAAAAGTTTTAACATCTGTTGCTGACATTTCTGTGCAAACATTTACCGCATTGGTAACACCATTTTCCCGGTACCCGGTGGTTGGTATCAGCAATCCTTGGGTTAAAGATTGCAGCGAGATCACCGTTTCTATAATGCCCGCAGCACCCAGCGTGTGCCCGTAATTTCCTTTAAGGCTATTCAGTGGCACATTTTGTAAACCCGCTAATGTTATCGCCGTTGCCTCCATTTCGTCGTTATACATGGTTGCCGTGCCATGTGCCGAAATAAAATCGATATCATCAACGCCCTTGCCGGCATCTTTTAATGCGTTGTTTATGGCACCAGCCAATTCTTCCCCGGTGCGCGATGGGCCGGAGATATGGTTGGCATCATTGCTTACCGACCCGCCCAAAACTTTAACATGGTTTGCAAATTGTTTGTTTGCTGATAGTACTATAGTGCCCGCCCCTTCGCCAAGGTTTAGGCCGTCGCGTTCATGGTCGAATGGTTTGCAAACCTCGTCGCTCAATGCCTGGAAAGACTGAAAGCCCGAAACCACAAATTTTGATATTACATCTGCCCCGTTTATTACCGCGGTATCAAATTCTCCGGACCGGATGAGCCGCATAGCTGTAATGATGGCCAACACACCCGATATACATGCGTTTGACACCACGACGGGCTTATTTATGAACCCAAAATGGGCTGCAATCAGATTTGCCGAAGTGGTTAATGATACCCTCTGGTTTAGTTGGGCACTGTTTTGCTGCGTTTCTAAAAGGCTGATATTCCCTTTTGTAGAGGAAAGTATAAAAACTGTTTTCCCGTCAGAAGCATTAAGGTTAGTATTGCTCATCGCAGCCGACACAGATGCCATCGCCAAACGCTCAAAACGGGTATAATCCCCGTCAATATTTTTAAAAAATATTTCGCTTTTATCAAACAGGGAGGCAAAAAAAGGTTCTGAGGCAATTTCTTTATCAAACTGTTTTTTTACTGAGGTTTGCCCTGCTTGCAAAGCAGAAAAATTTGCCGCTGTAGTATTACCCAATGGCGACATAATATTATCCGCTACCACGTAAACGTTTCGGTCGTTATTTCCCCCTGCAGTCATCATCTGTTTCAATTATCAGCAAAAACCTTCATTTCGCACCTTGCAATTTCTTCATCGCCAAGCATAATTTTGCCGGTTATTATGGTCACATCAAATATCTGCTCCCCTATGCTTATCTCAGTTATTATCTGTTCATTAACCTTTGGCAGTTTTAATATCTCAAGGTTTTTTACATTGCCAATGTAACCTTTTTTTACAGGTTCGTTAAACTTCGCTGCCGTATAGCCGACTTGCAAAGCAGCGGTTTGGGCTATATTTTCCATCAGCCCAGCTTCCTGGAATTGGCCGCCTTTAACAAACACTGCTCCGTGTTTTATAACAAAACTACTCCTGGTTAAACCATCATCTGCATATAATAGCCTATCAACAAATACAAAAGGATGTTTCTGCGGAATAAGTGCGGTTATATCATCGACAGGCAAATCCATAAGTTATGAATATAAGCCACCGTTAACAGACAGTACCTGCCCGGTTACGTAAGATGCTCCCGCCGATGCCAAAAAAACCGTCACATGTGCAACTTCTTCGGTTGTGCCAAAGCGTTTTGCAGGTATCAATGCTTTTAATTCCTTTTCATCTAACCCCTCGGTCATATCTGTTTTAATAAAACCGGGTGCCACGGCGTTAACGGTGATGCCCTGCCGGGCAATTTCCTGAGCAAGTGCCTTGGTTGCACCTATAACGCCGGCTTTTGCAGCCGAATAATTAGTTTGCCCTGCCAGCCCCTTTAAACCCGATAGCGATACGATATTAACTATCCGGCCATACTTACGCAGCAGCATACCGGTTAAAACCAGGCGGGTTACATAAAAAAAGCTATCCAAATTTGTTTTAAGCACGTTATCCCACTGGCCGGCTTCCATCCAAGCCATCAGGCTATCATCCCTTATTCCGGCGTTGTTTATCAGCACCTCTATATATTTATCGGGATTGTTCCTTATCCAGTCGCCCAGGGTTGTGGTAATGTCGTCTTTGTCTGCAACATCAAATTGCAGCAATTCGCCGTTGCTTCCTGCCTCTTTCACTAATAAAAGGGTCTTTTCTGCCTCAATCGTATTACTTTTAAAATTGATGAGTATAAAATAGCCTTCGGCAGCCAGCTTATTACAAATAGCCCTGCCAATTCCCCGTGATCCACCGGTGATTAGTGCACATTTCATCAGGCAAATGCGTTTATCCGTTCGGTACTTTCTAAAAATTCTCTTATCCTTGCCAGGTCTTTATATTTTGGTTCGTCTTCCACAAACTTCGGGAATATCGCCCTTACTTCGTCGTACAATGACCGCGACACCGCCGACAGTTTATCCTGACAGTCTAAGTAATCTATTGCCTGCAAAATGGTCATTAAATGAATTCCCAATACTTCGAAAGAATTATCAATTACTCTTTTAGTCATTAAGGCCGCATTGCAACCCATGCTTACAATATCCTGGTTATCGTTGTTGTTAGGAATGCTATGCACGTACATAGGGAACGACAGTGTTTGATTTTCGGCCACGGTTGAAGTCGCCGTAAATTGCATGCCCTGCATACCAAAGTTAAAGCCAAGCACCCCTAAATTTACAAATGGCGGCAGCTTTTGGTTAAGCCTGCTGTTAAGCAGGTAGTTCAACTGGCGCTCGGCGAGCATAGATAGCTTGGTGGTAGCAATTTTTAGCTTATCCATTTCAAGCGACACATAATCGCCATGAAAATTACCGCCATGAAAAATATTTTGATTCAAATGATCTATTACCGGGTTATCATTAACCGAGTTGAGCTCATTTACCAGCACATTTTCCGCTTGCTCAATAGTATCATAAATGGGGCCCAATACCTGCGTCACACATCGTAACGAATAATATTCCTGCACTTTATCCTCAAAAACTTCCTGATCAAGGTTATCGGGGTTATAAAGATGCTCAGATCGGTCACGGATCATTTTGCTGTCCTTCAACACATCGCGCATTACGGCCGCAATTTTGTTTTGGCCTTTATGATGTTTTACAATATTTAACTCTTGCGAGTAATGGTCGTCAAAGGCACCAACTACCTCGTTTATCATGGCTGAGAAAAGCAACTGCCAGTTTAATAATTTCCGGGCCTGTATTACATTTATAAGGCCGATACCCGTCATGGCCGATGTACCGTTTATGATGGCAAGCCCTTCGCGGATATGAATGGACAGCGGTTTTATGCCAAACTTGTCGAATATAGTTTTAGTTGAATGAACACTGTCTTCAAAAATAACTTCACCCTCGCCTATTAATACTAAACCTAAATGGGCAAGCTGCACCAGGTCGCCGCTGGCCCCGACGCCGCCATGCTCGTAAATGCAGGGACAAATATTTAGGTTGATAAGTTGCGTTAAAAGATCAACCGCTTCCTGGTGAACGCCCGAATAAGCCTGCATAAAACTGTTTAAACGTGCTATCATTAACGCCTTTGACAGTTGGGCCGGCATTAATTTACCACTGCCCGATGAATGGCTCCGGATAAGATTGTATTGCAACTGCAGAATATTCTCCTGGCTCACTTTGTATTGCGCCATTGGCCCAAAACCGGTGTTGATACCGTAAATAAGTTTGTTAGACGAGAATTGCTTAAGAAAATTAAAACTGTCGTTTACCTTTTTTAAAGCGCCCTGTTCTAAAGCAATTTGCTGATTTTTAAAAATAAGTTCGGAAAAGTCGTTTAAAGAAAGTGTTGTTTGTCCAACAAGTATCATGGGCAAATTATTTGTTCTATCAAAGGTGATTAATAAACAGCTAAAGTATAAAATATATGCATAAAGGACGCACCAAACGCATAATAACGGCTATGCCCTTTTATCAATAAATTTAATTGGCTTGCGGGTGGCTTCGGTAAATTGTATTTTCTGTATCTCTTCTACCGTTACATATTTTATATGTGGGCTTACCCTTAACCTGGCTTGCAAATAGGCTCTTATCCTATGGTCGCATTCCTCACTATCCTCGGCAGGTACAAGGTATAAAGCCACCTGGTCTAACCCTATCTCGTTAGAATACACTTCTATTACAAAATCAAGTATCTCCTCACGTTCGTTAAGCAGATCAAACAAGGCCGGCGGGTAAAGTGTAGTGCCTTTAAATTTAATCATTTGCTTTTTACGCCCAATGATGGATGATAACCTCAGGCTTGTTCGGCCGCAGGCACAGGGTTCATCAAAATACATACATATATCGCCGGTTTTATAGCGCAGTAATGGCATTCCTTCAATACCTAGGGTAGTTATCGTTACTTCGCCCGGCGTATTTGGCGCAACCGGCTGGTTATTTTCGTCCAGTACTTCAACTATCAGCAATTCGGGTTTATAATGCCCTCCTTTTCCTTCGCTGCATTCCGTAAAAGCAGTTTGCATTTCGGTACTGGCGTAGGTAGAGAAAAGCTGTATATCCCAGGCTTCGGTTATCTTTTTGCCTAATATGTTAAAGCTAAAATCAGTGTTACGAATGTTTTCACCAATACAGATCGCCTTTTTTACCGACGTTTGGTTAATATCTATATTGGTATCCTTCGCAAATTGTATCAGCTTTAAAATAAAGGATGGCACGGCCACAATGGTTGTTGGTTTTAACCGCTTTATGGTTTCCCATTGCAGAGCAGGCACACCCGGCCCTAAACGCACCATCCCGGCACCTAATTTACGGATGCCCGAGTAATAAGCTATACCAGCCATAAACTGCCTGTCGAGCGTTAACATCAGCTGGTAAATATCCTGTTTGGTACCACCTGCACATAAAAAGGAATTGTATTCGTTATACGCCAGCCGGTCCAGGTCATTTTCGGTAAGCGCTATGGTTACCGGGCTGCCCAAGGTCCCCGATGTTGACATATACTCAACAACGTGATCTGCCGGCACACATAAAAAATCATCGTTGTGTTTTTGAAGATCGTCTTTTGTAGTGACGGGGATAAGTGGCAGATCGGCAACCGATGTTATAGAGTTGATATCAACCCGGTGTTCTGTAAATAGTCGCTTATAGAAAGGCGAATTTGCTGAAAGATAGGCCAGCAATTCCTTTAATTTAGCCTCCTGTATGGTTGTAGTCTCTTCTGCCCTATCGCTTATCGTATCCATTACTTTTCTATAATTACTACTGCAGATGCCACAGATTTTATATGTGTTAAAGAAAGCGAAATGTTGCCTGTTTGCATAGCGTTAATTGTTATAAGCGTATCGCCATAAAATTTAAATTGCGGTTTGCCTGTTTCGGCATGCACCACTTCTATCTCGCTAAACAAAGTACCTTCTGCCCAACCTGTGCCCATCGCCTTAAAAAATGCTTCTTTGGCTGCAAAACGAGCGGCATAATGTTCAAATTTATACTTTTGGGCTTCACAATAAGTAATTTCATCGGCAGAAAAAACCAACTCCTTGAAACCGTTATTATTGCTTATCCTGCTTTCAATCCGTTCTACTTCAATCATGTCAATTCCAAGCCCTATAACCATATTGCGCGCCTATTGTTTAGCCGATTTCAAATCTAATAAAATCTTTGTTCGTGCCAATGTAATGGGAACCTTTGTTTAACGGTTAAAACATCCATTTGCTTAAGTTGTAACGTATATACTATTATGTTTAAACAACCATTATTATCTGCCCTGCTATTGTTTGCGACATTAACCTTACGGGCGCAAAGCGCATCATCTATAAGATATAAAGATCTTGTTTTCCCAAATGTTATAAAAACTACCAATTTAACATATAGCCCAGGTGATACTAAAAAAGAGAAAAAGGCGCATTTGTTTGACCTTTACCAACCCAGTGGAGATACCGCTACCGCCCGGCCTCTCATCATATGGATGCATGGGGGTGGATTTAAATTTGGTTCGAAAAATGCTGCTGGTGTAGAATTATGGAGCGAAACCTTTGCCAAACGTGGTTATGTTTGCGTGTCTATCAATTACACCTTAAGTAAGCACTACCCCTTTTTGCATTTTGATGAATTGTTAAGAAGCTGTTATTATGCCGTGCAGGACGCACGCAGCGCTGTGGCATTTTTTAAAAAGAATTATAAGGAATACAATATCGACCCGGATAAAATTATCCTGGGAGGCAATTCCGCCGGTGGAATGATAGCCCTGCAAACTGCCTATAGTACAAATGCCCAACTGGCAAAACTTGCAGCCCTGCCCGATAGCGTGGCAAGTTCAACCCAAACCGAACCAACCAAAGTGGCCGGCGTTATCAGCTACTGGGGGGCGATATTCAATTTAAACTGGTTAAAAAATGCCCAAGTGCCTATTGTATGTGTTCATGGCAGTAAAGACGGCCTTGTACCCTTGACCAATAAAGGCACCACATTGTACGGCAGTTTGGATATACACCAAAAAGCGGACACTTTAAAAATACCCAACGGCTTTAAGTTATTTGAAGGTTACTCGCACGAACTGCAAAAAAATTTCAACCCCGTTTTTGGTGCAGGCAAAAAAACAAAAGAACGCTGGCTGGAAGCCGGGCAGTACACTGCCGATTTTTTGTATACCAATATAACTAAGTAAATACTTTATTTTCAGACTAAACATATTGATTGCTTTTGAGTTATAGTTATATTACTTGCCACTAAAAATGAGAAATATGAAAATGATAAGAATTTATATGGCCGCAGCACTATTTATTGCCACCACGCCATTTGCTGAAGCTACGCCGGCATTGCCTGTGGCACCTGCGGAAACCTTCCAGAAGAGACCACCGCCGCCACCAGACCCATTACACCTTTTTAAAAAGCGCCCACACAGGCGGGTTGTAGTACATCAGCCGCCACGGCACCGAAAAATAAAATTGCCGCGTATAAAATTACCGCCGCCCCCACCGCGTCCATAGTTGATAAAGCCCTTCATCAGGAAAGAAAATTATGCGATATTAGTCGGGGAAGCGATAGAGTTAATAGCTTTACAATTTGCTAACTTTTCATAAAATACTAATAATAGGAAATTTATGAAAATATAAAACCAAGGTTCGAGTATTTCAAGCGTTAAATAATCATAACAGAAACGCCTGTAAGTCAATGACTTACAGGCGTTATTTTTTGTCAGCGGTGAGGGAGGGATTCGAACCCTCGGTACAGTTTCCCGTACGTCAGTTTAGCAAACTGATCCTTTCGGCCTCTCAGGCACCTCACCAGTGTTAAAATATGTTCCCTTTTTTCGGGATTGCAAATATAGCAAATCGACCTGCCTGTCAAAAAAAAATTTGACTTATTAGCTATCCACTTGATTATGTGTGGAATTATTTAAGAAATGCATCTGTTATTACATGAAAAACAGCAACAAACCACTCAAAACTCCCTCAAAAAATCACTCAAAACCTGCTAATAGTCTATCCGCACATGATAAATGCTCATCAACATGCGTTTGAAGATGTTTTTTATGGTTTCCAGATCTTTCAGGGTTATGTTGCTGTCGTTTAACTGATTTTGATCCAGTTTGTATTTTACGATGCGATCTACCAGTACGCCGATAGATTCTTCGTCGGGCTCTTTTAACGATCGTGATGCCGCTTCTACCGAGTCGGCAAGCATCAACACGCCTGCCTCTTTGGAGAAAGGTATCGGGCCCGGATACCGGAAGATATTCTCGTTGATGAATTTTTCGGGGAAATTCTTTAAAAACGACTGATAAAAATAATCTACGCGGGTGTTGCCATGATGCGTACGTATAAAATCGATAACAATTTCGGGCAGGTTAGCTTTCCGCGCCATCTCTATCCCCTTGCTCACATGGCGGATGATAATCTGGGCGCTTTCCTCATATGGCAGCTTATCGTGTGGGTTGAAGTGCGAGCTTTGGTTCTCGATAAAAAACAGGGGATTCTGCATCTTGCCGATATCGTGGTACAGGGCCCCTGCCCTAACCAGTAAAGCATTGCCGCCGATGGCGTAGATAGCGTTCTCGGCCAGGTTGGCTACTTGTAGCGAATGCTGGAAAGTGCCTGGTGCGCTAAAAGCCATCTCTCTCAACAATGGCGCATTGGTATTGGTGAGTTCGATAAGGGTGATATCTGATGTGATGGCAAATACCTTCTCGAAAGCATAAATAAGCGGATAGGCTAGCAGGGTGAGCATTACGCTGCCTGCAAAAGGGAGGAAGTCCATCCAGTCGATACTTGCGAACGAGCCCTCGCGAACCAGAGATATGCCCATGAACGAAACAAAATAGGCAAAGGTGATGATGAGCGCAGAGATTAGGAATTGTTCGCGGCGTAATAAATTTTTGATGCTGTAGATCGATACCATACCCGCCGTTATCTCAAAAAACGCAAACTCGAAGCTGTTCGGCACAAAAAAACCTGCTACCAGCACCACCAGCAAGTGGATGTTGAGCGCAAGGCGCGTATCGAACAATATACGGATGATGATAGGTACAATACAATAAGGTATATAATACAAATTGCCCGGCCACTGTAACTTAATAGCCAGCGATAAGGTGGCCAGCATTGCAGTAACTACCAGCAATATCAGGCTCACCAGGCGGTTGTCGTTATAAATATCCCTTCGGAAGAGGTAAAGGAAAATCATCAGCAGCGAAATCACCAAACCAACCAGCAAAAACTGACCAAGCAACACCAGCTTATAGTTGCCATTGATACGCGCATTATCCTCGAACGCTTTTTTGTAGGAGTTCAGTTTTTGGAAAGCCTCGTTATTGATAACCGAGCCTTTGCTGATAATGGTTTCGCCCTTTTGCACCATGCCACGGGTGATCGAAAGGTTCTCAACAACCTCCTGCTCCAGCCTGGTGGTTAGTTTAAGGTCATAAGCAAGGTTAGTCTGTAGCCTGTCTTGCAGCAGGTTCAGCATAAATGCCCGGTCTACATAGGGCACCTTGCCTATCGCATTATCGCAGTAGGTAATGGCTGTTTCGCGGGTGAAGAGGTCGGCTGTGTTGCGCTCAGTTGCTATGTTATTGCTTAGTATGGTTATTTTGTAATTGGGGCCGCCCTGCTGATATTTGGTATTAGGTTTAAATATGCCGCGGTTGTAGACTTCGGTAAGCAGGTTTACGCCCGTCTCAAGATATTTGGATTTAAACTTGTCGTTTATGCCGGCGCCATGCCATTTTATCTCCAGATCGGTTTTAAAACCGTCTATCAGTTGCTTGCCCACATCAGTATTTAGCTGGTAAATAGGTGTTACCGTAGCCAGGGCGGCTTTTTGGTCGGCTTCTATTTCCTGGTTGGTTTTCAGTATAGCGAAGTTGTAGGGCGATATGAGGTCTTTTTGGTTCCAAATCCTCCCCTTTTCGTATTCGTAGCCGAATTTTGCCTGCTTGGGCAGCGCGAAAACGATAACGCTTACGCTCACTATCATCATAAAAAACTTAACATTAAGGGCGTATTTGCGCAATAATGCCTTCTGCCGTGCCGATGATAGTTTTGCCATTGGAGTGTTTAACCTATCAAAAATAATATAAGTTTCGGTTAAATGTGTTTTTTCTTGCTTTTATCAAATCAAAGTTGATATCTTTATGATATCATTTTAAATCACAACAACCATGAACTCTGAAAAAGTTATCACAGCACCATCGGGCTATTTAGGCCTGTTGTTATTCTTCATTTTGGGCGGGGCAGCAGCATATTTTTTTGTGGAGCGACACCCCTTTATCGGTGGCAGTATCTGCTTGTTCGACCTAATCATCGTACTTTCGGGCCTCATTATCGTAAACCCTAACGAATCGCGCGTGCTTATCCTTTTCGGCAATTACCTGGGAACCGTAAAATCGGGCGGTTTCTTTTGGGTGAACCCATTTACGGTAAAAAAGAAAGTTTCGCTACGCGCCTTCAATCTTAACGGGCAGCAGCTTAAGGTAAACGACAGCGTAGGTAACCCCATAGAGATAGCGGCTGTAATAGTATGGCAGGTAAAGGAAACCGCCAAAGCCGTTTTCGCGGTAGAAAACTACCTGCAATATGTAAACATACAAAGCGAAGCTGCGGTGCGCCATCTGGCAAACTCCTACCCCTACGACCATATCGAAGACGAAACCGCCAGCATCACCCTACGTGGCGGTGCCGAAGAAGTAAGCCATATGTTAGAGAAAGAACTGAACGAACGCCTGGACCGTGCCGGCATAGAAGTGGTGGAGGCGCGCATATCGCACCTGGCCTACGCGCCCGAGATTGCGCAGGCGATGCTACAGCGCCAGCAGGCATCGGCTATTATTGCTGCGCGCAGGCTCATTGTAGAGGGCGCCGTAGGCATGGTAGAGATGGCTTTGAATAAAATGGCCGAAAAGAACATCGTAGAGCTGGACGAAGAACGCAAAGCAGCCATGGTGAGCAACTTGCTGGTTGTGCTCTGCGGCGAACGCGCCGTATCACCGGTAGTAAACACAGGCACGTTATATCATTAAGATGAACGATTTCAGGAATTTCAATCAGATAAAAACAAACGAATTGTTTGTAACCCGCCATAAATGGTTTTGCCCATATTACGAACTGACCGACGGGCAGTTCATATATGGCAAGCTGAGCTACAAAGGCATATGGAAGCGGCACGCCATTATAGAAACTGCGGATGGGCTATGGACACTGAAAATAAAAGGCTGGTTCAACAACACCATGTTGCTGAACGAGGGCGAGGACAAAACCATCGGCAGCGTAAAGCCATCGCATTGGAAACGGGATTCCAGCCTAAAACTGGACAATGGCTTTGAAGCTACTTATATTTACAAGAAGCTTTTTTCCAAATCGCTGACGTTAACAAGCAGCACTGAAGGCGATATATTAGATATGAAACAGAAGCCCTTCAGCATGAAGAAGCCTTTTGAGGTTACCATAAGCCCGCAAAAACAAAAAAGCAAGCTTAACCTGCCGCTGTTTGCTTTAATTGGAGTTAGCACAATTTTATTACGGCAGGCCCAAGCCTCCGCTGCTGCGGGAGCGGGCGCGTAAATATCAAAGCATGGCAGAAAAAAAGGCATTTGTGTTGAGAGTAAATCCCGAGGTGCTGAAGGAGTTGGAAGCCTGGGGCGCCGATGAATTCCGTAGTACCAACGGGCAGATAGAGTATTTGCTGCAACAGGCACTTAACGACAGGAAGAAAGCCGCAAGGAAGAAAAAGGAATGATTGTTTGCGCTCATCTTTCAAAGAAAGCCGGCCATAGCGAACCAATCCAAATCACCCCTCCGCGGTAGATTCACGACCTGCGGAAATTTACTCCGTTTTGTAACTTCTTGTTAAAAAAAGGTGCACTTTTATCAATTAAAGGCTTTTTAATTACACAAAGATATTTCGGTCCTAATGTCCCTCTATAATAGCTTATCCAATTTAAAAGGCAATAATCTTTGGCTGGAAGCTAATGGTTGGGTTAGGCCGGATTTCAGGCTTACCGATGGCCAAAACCTGTACGGCAGGATATATCACAAAGGATTATTTTCTTCGGCAACTATTTTCGAAACCGACGGCAATTCCATAGTAGCTTTACGCACGGGTATTGGCGATATCACGCTAAACACTCCCAACGGCCAAATAATAGGTTACGCCGAGACAAAATTCTTCAGAAATACCCTGCACCTCAAATTAAACAACGGCTTTGAAGCAAGTTTGAGCCAGCCAAACATTTGGCGGATGATCTACATATGGACTGATGTGAATGGTAAAAAACTAATGGAGATAGAAGGCAATGTTCATTCTTCTCTTTGCATAAGCGTTGATATCCCCGCTGTAGAAATACCAAATTTCCTCCCCGTATTATTTGCAGGCTTAAAGTATCTCATCGATTTCAGCATAAACGCAAGCTAATACTATGCATGCATAATAAATTATCCACACCGCGTTATTCTTAAAGCAAAAAATATAAATTTGCCCACCATTATAATTCGTCTCGAATCATGAAAGAAGTATATATCGTTTCGGCCACACGTACCCCTATTGGCAGTTTTGGCGGCGCCCTTGCCGGTTTATCAGCTACACAATTGGGTGCTCTCGTCATAAAATCCGCTGTTGAAAATGCCGGCTTACAGCCTGCTGATATACAGGAAGTGTACATGGGTAACGTATTATCGGCCAATTTGGGCCAGGCACCCGCTACGCAGGCGGCCATATTCGCTGGCCTGCCCTATTTGCCCGCTACTACGGTAAACAAGGTGTGCGCATCGGGCATGAAAGCTATTACGCTGGCCGCCCAAAGCATCGCCAACGGCGATAACGAAATCGTACTTGCAGGCGGCATGGAGAGCATGAGCAATGTACCTTATTACCTGGATAAGGCCCGCAATGGCTACCGCCTGGGCAACGGACAAATTACCGACGGATTGGTGAAAGATGGCCTTTGGGATGTGTATAACGACTACCACATGGGTTCGGCTGCCGAACTTTGCGCGGTAGATTGCAACGTTACCCGCGAAGAGCAGGATGCGTTCGCTATAGAATCATACAAACGTGCGCAGGCGGCCCAGGCGGCTGGCAAGTTCACCGATGAGATAACGCCGGTTGAATTAAAAGATAAAAAAGGTGATATAACCTTATTCAGTAACGATGAAGAACCCGCTGCAGTAAAATTCGAGAAGATACCCTCGCTTAAACCTGTTTTCAAGAAAGATGGAACGGTTACAGCGGCAAATGCATCAACCTTAAACGATGGCGCTGCAGCCCTGGTGCTGATGAGCAGGGAAAAGGCAGAAACAATGGGCATAAAGCCGCTTGCCAGGATAGTTTCTTATGCCGATGCACAGCAGGCCCCGGAATATTTCACTACTGCGCCTTCTAAAGCCATCCCCCTGGCCTTGCACAAAGCAGGTTTATCTACTGAACAGATTGATTTCTTCGAGATAAACGAAGCTTTTTCGGTGGTTTCCGTAGCCAACAATAAACTGCTGGATTTAAATCCGGATAAAGTGAACGTAAACGGCGGCGCGGTAGCCATTGGCCATCCGCTGGGCGCATCGGGCGCGCGTATTATCGTCACCCTCATAAACGTTTTAAAGCAGAATAAAGGTAAGTTTGGCGCAGCCGGCATATGTAACGGCGGCGGCGGCGCAACTGCCATGGTAATAGAGAATATGGCGTAAAAACAGTAATTTTATACTCTAAAGGCCGTATAAGGCATCGAGTCTTTGCGCCTTTGCGAAAAAATTACAGAACAGGATGCCATTAAGGAACTTGAAAAGCCCGATGCGTGGACGTCAAAAAAACATCCTTCAAAATAAATTCCGCTATTTTAAGTTATACCCTATATCCTCAACACAGCAAAAGTGATCAAACGTTTACACATAATCATTTTCCTTTTACTTTCTGCCACAGGTTCTTTCGCCCAGCATTCAGATAATAGCGCCAACCGCAAATTGTTGCGCATGTACGAAGATAGCCTGGCAATCCTCGGCAAACGGTTCATCAACGATACCGACGATCTTACCCGCAAGGCCGCCAATTATAAATTTATCCCCACGCTGGTTTCGGCCTTGAAAATAAGCAACTCCTTTAACTACGGGTTCGATTCGCTTAAAAGCGTCAGTATAATCAATGCGCCGGATAACCGGTTCCGCATCATCAGCTGGCATATCATGAACCAGGATGGGAGCTATCGTTTCTATGGCACCATACAAATGAATGCCGATAAATTGGTGATGTACCCGTTGGAAGATTACTCCCCCTTACTAAAAAACCCCGAAGACAGCGTTACCGATAATCACAAATGGTTTGGCGCACAGTATTATAAGATAGTACGCGTAAATGCGGCCACCCCATACTACGTAATGTTGGGCTGGAAGGGCAACACCGTACGCTCCAATAAAAAGGTAATAGATATACTATCTTTCAACCGCGAAGACAAGCCGGTACTGGGCATGGGCGTTTTTGCCGGCAACGGCAAAGCCCGCAAGCGCGTTGTATTTGAGTACACCCGGCAGGCATCCATGCTATTACGTTACGTGCCCGAGCAGCACCTTATTGTTTTCGACCACCTCTCGCCACCCGACCCAAAGATGAAAGACCGGCCCGATTCTTTCGGCCCCGACCTTACCTATGATGGCTACCAACTGAAAGACGGCATCTGGCATTACGTAGATAACCTGGATATGCGCAACATACCCCAACCCGAAGACAATACATTTGTAGACCCCAAGGCGCAGGCCTTAAAAGACAGGGAACAAGTGCCCTTAAGAAAACATTAAGGCAGTAGATAAACCCGTAAACCAATATAGCTATACCAATTTGTAATAATTTCGGTATAAAATTTTGGTTTAGTATAATTATAGTATTTTAGGCAAATATTTATCCCCAAACAACTAATGCAAGAGAGCATCGCAGAAGTCCCTGTTAAAAAGTCGAGATTCCCTAAAGCCGTGCCGTTTATCATAGGCAACGAAGCAGCAGAACGCTTCAGTTTTTACGGTATGCGTTCTATCCTTACCCTCTTTTTGGTAAAACAGTTCTTTAACCCAACAGGTGATCCTGCTTTATCGCAACAAGCCGATGCGCACGCCAATAAGCTGAACCACTTATTTGTGATGGTGGCCTATGCCTTACCATTTGTAGGCGGTATGGTGGCCGACTGGTTTACGGGCAAGTATAAGCTCATCCTGTATATATCCGTAGTTTATTGCCTGGGGCATCTTTTGCTTTCTATGTTCGATACCAGCCTGGGCGGTTTCGAAATAGGTATGCTGGTCGTAGCAATCGGTGCGGGCGGCATCAAATCCTGTGTTTCGGCCAACGTAGGCGATCAGTTCGATGCCAGCAACCAGGATCTGCTTTCTAAAGTTTACGGCTGGTTCTATTTCAGCATCAACGCTGGTTCCATGTTGTCAACAATAGCTATCCCTACCATTTACAAATACTATGGCGCTAAATGGGCTTTCGGTGTCCCCGGTATATTAATGGCCCTGGCAACCGTGATATTTTTTATGGGCCGCAAAAAGTACGTAAAAGTGCCTCCGCAAGGTGTAAACCGCAACAACCTGGTGTTTATTACCTGGTATGCGTTAACTAACCTAAGCAAGCGGAAACCAGGCCAATCGTTGCTTGATATTGCCAAGGGTAAATACGACCCCGAACGTGTTGAGGGCGTTAAGGCGGTGTACCGTGTAATTTCGGTTTTCTTTTTTGCACTGGCGTTTTGGGCTGTTTGGGATCAATGCCTTTCAGAATGGACGCTTTATGCCGAAAAAATGGACCGGAACATCAACCTCGGTTTCACATCGTTTATTGTAGAGCCGGGGTCTATGTCTACATTTAATACTATTTTCCTGTTGTTATTTATACCGCTTTTCAACTATGTAGTTTACCCCTGGTTTGACAAAATAGGATTAAAGACAACACCATTGCGCAGGTTGGGTACCGGTTTAGTTTTAACGGCCCTATCGTTTGTGGTGATAGGGTTTACGCATGTAAGCATCGATAACGGAGGCCACCCATCAATGTGGTGGCAAGTATTGGCGTTTTTAATATTATCGGCGGCAGAAGTGCTGGTATCTATTACCGGTTTAGAGTATGCTTACACCCATTCACCAAAATCGATGAAGAGTACCATGTCGGGTATTTGGTTCCTGGTTGTTTCTTTCGGCAACCTGATTACTGCAGTTGTCAATGGCCTCATCGAAGATGGCGGCTGGTGGGCGAAAAACCTTAAGGGAGCCAATTACGAATGGTTTTTCGTGGCTTTCATCACGGTGTTTATCATCGCATTCCTTATCGTTTCGTCGCGCCTTAAAGAAAGGAATTACATTACCGACCCATATATTGCTAACGAGGTTATTGCTGATACAAATAATCTATAAAAAAATATTACCTTACAATTACAGGATTGCGATAGCTTTCCTGTTTTTTTGTTTTGTTGCAAATTAAAATGGGCTATTTTAGCCCCGACATTTACCTCCATTCCAAAAAAACGATAAGTGCCTGATAGTATAGTAATTATACCAACTTATAACGAAAAGGAAAACATCGAGCGGATGATCCACAAGGTGTTTTCGTTGGTGCACGATTTCCACCTGCTTATTATCGACGACGGTTCGCCTGATGGTACGGCTAAAATCGTGAAGTCGTTGCAGCGCGATTATGGCGAAAAACTCTTCCTGATAGAACGAGCGGGCAAGCTGGGCCTGGGTACGGCATACATCCGGGGTTTTAAGTGGGCCATCGAAAATCATTACGACTATATTTTTGAGATGGATGCCGATTTTTCGCACAACCCCGACGATTTGCTGAGGTTGCGCCAGGCTTGCATAGATGATAACGATGCCGTTATCGGTTCGCGCTATATTAAAGGCGTAAACGTAGTAAACTGGCCAATGAGCCGCGTACTGATGAGCTACTTCGCTTCGGTGTATGTGCGTTTTATCACCGGCATCGATATCCAGGATTCCACAGCAGGCTTTATGTGTTACAGGCGTAAGGTACTGGAAACCATAGCGCTCGATAAAGTGAAATTCGTAGGCTACGCTTTCCAGATAGAGATGAAATTCACTACCATAAAGCATGGTTTCCGCATAAAAGAGATACCTATCATCTTTACCGACCGAACCGCCGGCACCTCCAAAATGTCGAAAGGGATATTCAAGGAAGCAGTATTCGGCGTGCTGCAAATGAAAATCAATAGTATTTTCAGGAAGTACCCGGAGGGATAGATTTGAGATATGAGATTTTAGATGTGAGATAGAAGAGGGTTCCTGATATTCTTGTCTCAAATCTCACATCTAAAATCTCATATCTTCCAAAAAAATACTAATTTCGTTGGCAATGAACGAAAATCTCGACCCCGACCGTGAGCGCCTCTCCCCTGCCGAACGCGATATAGAAAAAGTATTGCGCCCACAGGCTTTCGAGGATTTTACCGGACAACATAAGATATTAGCCAACTTAAAAATATTTGTGCAGGCAGCACGCCAACGTGGCGAGGCGCTTGACCATGTGTTGCTGCATGGCCCGCCGGGTTTAGGCAAAACCACCTTATCGCACATCGTAGCCAATGAAATGGGCGTAGGCATCAAAATAACATCAGGCCCCGTGCTGGATAAGCCGGGCGACCTTGCAGGCTTGCTCACCAACCTCGAAACCGGCGACATCCTTTTCATCGACGAGATACACCGTTTAAGCCCGCTGGTAGAAGAATACCTCTACTCGGCCATGGAGGATTTCAAGATAGATATTATGCTGGAGAGCGGGCCCAACGCACGCTCGGTGCAGATTTCCTTAAACCCGTTCACACTGGTTGGCGCAACAACCCGTTCAGGCTTGCTTACGGCCCCGCTACGCGCACGTTTCGGCATCAACGCCCGGCTGGAGTATTATGACGCAAAACTGCTTACCACCATCGTGCTTCGTTCCTCATCCATCTTAAAAACGCCTATCAGCGATGAGGGTGCTTATGAAATTGCCCGTCGTAGTCGCGGTACGCCGCGAATAGCCAATGCCCTGCTGCGCCGAACGCGTGATTTTGCGCAAATAAAAGGCGATGGGAACATAGATACCGCTATTGCCAAGTATGCCCTGAATGCACTGAATGTGGATGAGCACGGATTGGACGAGATGGATAACAGGATACTGACAACTATTATAGATAAGTTCAAAGGTGGCCCTGTGGGCCTTAAAACCATTGCTACAGCCGTTGGCGAAGAAGAAGGCACGATAGAAGAAGTTTACGAACCTTTTTTGATACAGGAAGGCTTTTTGATGCGCACCGCCCGTGGCCGCGAAGCAACCGATGCCGCCTACAAGCATTTGGGCCGGATAAAGCTGGGCGGCAACCCATCGCTGTTTTAAATACAGCAGCCTCCTTAAATTATCTGTAAACAGGCGGATTTGGAATACACAATGAAAGAGGATACACAACCAAAATTAGAGTACACCAACCATGGACCTTGCGGCTATGTTGTTTATAAATACGGCGAATATGAGTTGAGGTTTTTTTTCGAGTTTGGTGGTAGCGACTGTGTTGCCATAATCCATGTGCCACTAATTGAAGCATGGACCGAAAAAACAAAATTAAACGTAGCAGAACGCGAAGAAATCCTGGGATTTGTTGCGCGACAAACCATAAAAGACCAAGCACCGAATTCCCGATACGAACTACAGCAAGATTGCATCCTGCTTCTTAGCTTATAATTATCCTGCCGCATCTGGGAAAAACGTGGGTAGTACCTTAAAACATCAAAAGCAGCCTTTTCGGCCTGCTGTTGATGTTTGTGCACCACATTGAACTATGATAGAACACTTGGAAGATATTTTATTTATAACCAAATCAGTATGTAATTCACAATAATCAATTGGAATTGGGCTTACATCTGCCTTAGATATTTTGCTGGCACATTATCCGTTAGCCACACCCCATTTTCTGATAAAAAAAAATAAAAGTTATTAATGTGCATCTGTGCCGCATAGACTTCGAATATCAGTGGCTTGCCATGCCGTTGCCCTACTTTAATAGCCGTTTCAACATCATAACTTAAGTGAACGTGGTGTCTATCTCGTTTTTCGATACCCGAATGTAAAATGGATTCAACATTTTGTGATGCAGTACCGTGGTATAAGATTTCGGGAGGCACTTGAGCTACCAAGCCTAAGTCAACTTCCACAGAGTGCCCCTGGCTTGCCCTAATTTTACTTAGGTCGTCGCTTAACGAAAAACGTTTTTTACTATTGGTACCAACAATATGTTGAAGGGTATTCAAATCAAGTTTAACACCCTTTTCGTTGGTTTTTATTATAAGTTCTTTAACATCAGCCCATCCGTACGCATCCAGTTCAAGCCCGATTAATTCGGGCTGATGCCGCAACACCAAACTCAAAAATTTACTTGTTTTTATATTTTCTTTATCGCTAATCATTACCACTTATAATTTCACATTGGCACCAGTTTACAAAAACCAACTTAAATTTTGCTATTATATTTTCAATCTCGTTGATGGTGTTCTCAGAAAAGCTGCAAATACCTAATTGGGTTACAGTATTAGTTTCTGAATGAAGGGTTCCGTAAAAAGTTGTATCGGTAGTTGTTAACGCGATATTGTTTAAAACAAATCCATCGTAACCATATATTGTTATTTTGCCAACTGTCGAAACACCTAATACATCTTTTAAATCGTTGAAATTAATATTTAAATCCGGTTCTCCAATGATATCTCGTGCATGGCATTTAGTAAAAACTGGTTCATTTTCACCAAGCGGTCGGCTATAGTTTTCTAAAATATCATTGATCTTTTCCACCTCAATCTCAATCAAGGGTAACGCAGATCTATTTAGAAATTCATATTGTCGCAAATCATCGTCGTTTATTGACACTTCAAAATCATTAAAAAGTGAATTTTCTGAGAATACGGGAAATTCATTTGAAATAGTGGGTATAGAAAAAGCAAGATCCGAAGTATTAATCGTTTCGAGCTTGCTTAATTTCAAGGTGAGTTTCTTTGATTTTATAAAACCCTCAGAGTTCTGCGGAAATGCCTCTTCTACCTGCCATTCGGAGTCGGCGAGAGTCATTTTTGTTTCAAGTGCAAAGGTCGCTGGTAACTGTTCGGGCAGCATGTCGGACACTCCAATAACTTTTTCGGTTGAGTAATCTATAAATTGCACTCTGATCGTTGCACTTTTACCAAATAGCTTGTCAAGTAGTTTCATATTTTTTACAATGTAATAATTAATTACACCAAAGTATAGAAACAAAAAAACCGATCACATGTGACCGGTTTCTGGGTGCGGAAGAAGGGACTCGAACCCCCACGCCTCGCGGCGCCAGATCCTAAGTCTGGTGCGGCTACCAATTACGCCACTTCCGCATTTGGTTTTTTAGAGTGTGCAAAGATAGCTTTTAATGCTTAATAATAAAACAGTATTTGATATTTTTAGCTATCTATCTCATTATATTGCTATTAATTTAAGCAATGGTTTCTAGCAAAGCCTTAAAATAGGCAGGTGCTTGTAGCAATCGGCTGCCGTACCAGGAAAACATCTCGCCATCCACTAATATTATTGTGGCATTGGGTAGTAATGCTTGTATTTCTGCAACGTGTTTTTGGGCAAAAGGATATGGTTCTGAGGAAAGCAATACAACTTGGGGAGCAGCCGCGACCAATTCATGATCGCTTACCTGCGGGTAACGCGATGACGCAAATACATTAATAAGGCCGCAAAACTGTAGCATGTTATCTATAAAAGTGCCGCTGCCGACCACCATATAAGGTTTCCGCCAAATGAAATAGGCCGCGCTCAGCGTAACAACCGGCTTTACGAATGTGGCAAATTCATGCCTTATATTATCGGCTAACAGATCGGCTTCCTTTGCCCTGCCGGTTATCTCCCCTACACCCTTAATCATTTGTAACGCGGTGGGCAAATTATCAATATCGCTCACCCAAACGGGGTACTGCGTCATCAACTCCTCTACCTGGCTTTGTTCGTTTTCTTCTTTGTTGGCTATGATAAGATCTGGCTTCAGGGCGTGAATGGCCTCAAAATCCAGCTGTTTGGTGCCTCCCACTTTAGTTTTGCCTTTTATTTCCCCGGCAGGGTGAACACAGAATTTAGTGATACCAACCACTTCGGCCTCCAGGCCCAGAAAAAACAAAAGTTCCGTTTGAGACGGAACTATAGATATTATTCTTTTCGGCGACTGAGGGATATTAACCGCCCTTCCTAATTGGTCGTGGTACACGGACATTGCTTACTTGCCTTTCCCCTGTACCATTACCTTAACTGTTTTCAAGATGATGTTGAGGTCGGAGTTAAGGCTGATGTTTTGCAAGTACAACAAATCATAACGCATGCGATGGCACATCTGATCCACGTTTTCTGCATAGCCGTAGTGTACCTGGCCTATCGAAGTCAACCCCGGTTTTACGCGGAGTAGCTTTTTGTAGCTGGGTGTTTTTTCAACAATTTGCTCTATGTAATACTGGCGTTCGGGGCGCGGGCCCACTACCGACATATCTCCTTTCAGCACGTTCCAAAATTGCGGCAGCTCATCTAAACGGGTGCGGCGCATCATCATACCCCATTTGGTTATGCGTGGGTCGTTATCTTTAGAAAGCTGCGGACCGGCCAATTCGGCGTTTACGCGCATGCTGCGGAATTTGTAGATGTAAAACGGTTTCTCGTTTTTCCCGATACGTTCCTGGCGAAAAAAAGTAGGGCCCTTAGAGGTAAGCTTGGTAATAATGCAAAGCATCACGAACACGGGTGCACCGGCTACCATCACTATAGACGAGAATAAGACATCGAACCCTCTTTTTAGTATCTGTATCTTCAAGCCAATCTCGGGGTGCGAATTCAGGTGCAGTACGGGTACGTTATCGTAATTGATTAGGTGGGCATAATTATTGCCCAGTATCAAGTCTGATACTACCTTAATCTTAATCAGGTAGGCATCCCCCATTTTTACGAGCCTGTTCAACAGCTCGGGGTTCATTTGTTTATAGCAAACAAATATTTCGTTAGGCGCCTTTTCTACCAGCCCACGTATCAGTTCGTCTTCAGACATAGCTGCTATTTCGTCGTCGGAAATAAAGTCGCTCAGGTCGTAACCATACTCTGGGTGCTGCGAAAAAGATTTCACCAGGCGCTCTGAAATATTCTTGTCGCCTATGATGATGATCTGGCGATGATTGTATCCTTTTTTACGGATATAGTCTAGAAAAAAGAACAGTGCCGACCTTTGTATCACTACAAACACAAAAAAGAAACTATAGCTGAGCATTACTTCAGAGCGCGAGATATCGAATATCTTAAAGAAATAAATAATAGCAAAAACACATAGCAGGTGGTATATCAGCGTGAGCAGGAACTTATTGATATTATCCCTAAGTTGCAGAGGCCTGAACACATAAAAACTTCTTGATAAAGCAGAAACGATTACCCATGCAATGTTTACCAACAATATAAAAGTAAGCGAATTGCTTTGCGGAATGAACGAGCCGAATATAAAAAAATGCGAGTTGTACAACGCAAGATTCAACAATAGCAAGTCACTTAGAAATACAAAACCCGGCAAGTGCTTAGAGTATCGTGTTGTCATATGTTTATCCGGTAAGATGTAGCAAAAGTACGTTTTTTACAACTAAAACCCGCATGGCGGGTTTTAGTTAACAATATTATTACCAAAACAATGCCAAAATCTTAACCAGGAGTATTTTACGATATAACTGGACCGCGATGCTCTGCTAACGCAGAATATTATGTGCCGGGTTAAAAAGCATCATCCACCGCGCCACAGATAATATGCCCTATGAGGATGTGCATTTCCTGAATATTGGCCGTAATTTCTGATGGGACAACGATATTTACGTCGCAGCAATCGTTCATTTTGCCGCCCTCGCGGCCGGATAGGCCGATGGTAATGCAGCCTGCTGCTTTGCCAGCCAGCAGCGCTTTTACCACATTGGGGCTGTTGCCGCTGGTAGATAGGCCTATCAGTACGTCGCCGGCAACGGCAAGACCTTCCACCTGCCGCTCGAACACGCGATCATACCCGTAATCGTTGCTGATAGCGGTTAGGGCCGAGGTATCAGTAGTGAGGGCTATAGCCGGCAAGGAACGCCTTTCTTTTACGTACCTACCTATAAACTCGGCCGCTATATGCTGTGCATCGGCCGCACTGCCGCCATTGCCGAAGAGCAGTACTTTTTTGCCACTTTTGCTGCAGGCAACCACTATTTCGCAAGCTTTGGCAATATCGCCCTTTAGAGTTGCCAGAGTTTTTTTTGCAACGGTTATGTGTTCTTCAAAAAGCGAGGTGATGTATTGTTCCATGTTAATAAAATGCTTGTTTTGATAAATAGTTCCTTACGTAATCGTCCACTCCCTCTTCCAGCGTGTAAAATTTATCATTATAACCCGCGGCATGTAGCTTTTGCATATTTGCCTCGGTAAAATACTGGTACTTATCGCGGATATCTATCGGCATATCAATAAACTGCACCGCGGTTTCTTTATCCAATCCGTTAAAAGTGGCGGCAACCAGGTCGTAAAAGCTTCGTGCTTTGCCGGTACCCAGATTGTAAAGACCGTTTTGAGTAGCGGGCCATGCACCATCAACCATACTCACCATCATCCAGTGCATTACTTTAAGCAAGTCCTTTACGTACACAAAATCGCGCAACTGCTGCCCGTCTTCAAAATCGTCTCGGTGGCTTTTAAAGAGGCTAACCACACCATCTTTGTTTATCTGGTTAAAGGAATGCCAAATTACGCTTGCCATCCGCGCCTTGTGGTATTCGTTAGGCCCGTAAATGTTAAAGAATTTCAAACCGGTCCAGCCTGGTGGCTGTGCATCTTGCTTTAAGACCCATTTATCAAACTCATTTTTGCTGATGCCGTACGGGTTCAATGGCTTAAGGGCTTCAACTACCTCGTGGTTATCATTGTACCCCAATTCGCCGGCACCATAGGTGGCTGCCGATGAGGCATAAATCAACGGCACTTGCTTTTTGGTGCAGTAAGCCCAAACGGCCTCAGAGTAATCTACGTTGAGTTTTTGATGTACGGAGTAATCGAATTCGGTGGTATCGGTGCGGGCACCCAGGTGTATTACAGCGGCTATTTGGCCCGAGTAATTTTCAAGCCAGCTAAAAAGCGTATCGCGCTGTACCAACTCCGCGTATTTCTTTACTTCCCAGTTGCTTCGTTTATCGGCAACATCAAAATCATCAACCAAAATAAGATTGGTACAACCTTTCTCGTTTAAATACTGCACCATGCACGAGCCAATAAACCCTGCGGCGCCTGTTACTATAATGGCAGAATTGCTATCCATTTATATATTAAATTATTCTTCAAATTTTTCTTTTACTTCGGCAAGCGTTGCCGTTGCGCTACCTACCTTACTTACCACTACTGCTGCTGCATGGTTGGCAAAATCGCAGGCATCGTAAAGGCTATTGCCCGATGCAATGGCCACGCCTAAGGAAGCCAGTACGGTGTCGCCCGCACCGGTAACATCTACCACATCGAGCGCTTTGGTTGGGATAATCTCCAGGTTACCATTGCCGTACATTGCAATCCCATCTTCCGACATCGTGATGATAACGCTGTCGCATTCGGTTATTTCTTGTATCTTAATACAAGCCGCAGTAAGGCTTTCAGTATCGGTGATGTTGATACCTGATGCAATTACTGCTTCTTTCTTGTTTGGCTTTATAACATTTACGCCTTTGTATTTGGAGAAATCCTGCCCTTTAGGGTCAACTATGGTTTGAATGCCCAGTTGGCGGCAGGTTGTTAAAATTCCGCTAAGTAAAGCATGCGTAAGCAGCCCTTTGTTATAATCGGATATCAATACAATATCGTAGACATTGATGTGCTGCTTAAGGTATGACAATATCTGTTGTTCTATTACGGGTTGCAATGGTTTAGTTATCTCGCGGTCGAGGCGTATCAATTGATGGTTGGTGACCAGCACCCTCGATTTCATGATGGTACAGCGCCCCGCATCTTTTATTACACCCTGCCCGGTTATATTGTTAGATGCTAACTCATCAAACACTATTGACGCATTTTCGTCATCGCCAATTACAGCAACAATATCGGACTGGCACCCAAAAGCGATCAGATTTTCAAGCACATTTCCTGCCCCACCAAGCGTGTAGGTTTCTTTGGTGATCTCAACAACCGGCACGGGTGCCTCGGGCGATATACGGTTACAATTACCATAAATGTAATGGTCAACCATCAGGTCGCCTATCACCAGTATTTTTTTTGTGGTATTTATTTTACAATTCATATGTTAAAAACAATATAATGGGCGTGTTCGGGGGGGCTTTGTTTTTTGTTCAACACTATCATTTATAATTAATGATCGCCCGTTACTTGGGCCAGATAGCTACTAAATTGTTTTTTAAACATGGCCAACGAAAACGTCTGTGCGTGCTCGGCAATTTCGGTGTGGTTAAACCGTGCCGAGTTTTCCTCAAAATATTTTATGGCGTCAACAATAGATTCTACACTTTGTTCATAAAAAAAAACGCCCGTTTTGTTATCGATAACCGTCTCCAGGCTTCCGCCTTTACCGTAGGCTATCACTGGTGTGCCCGATGCCTGCGCTTCTACAGGGATTATGCCAAAGTCTTCTTCCGCAGCAAACACGAAAGCCTTTGCTTTAGCCATATAGTTTTTTAATACATCAAAGGATTGGTAACCGAGCAAGTGCACATTTGACGGGGCTATCTTTCTCGTTTTATTAAAATCTGGGCCTTCGCCTATAACGTACAATTGCTTATCGGGCATAGCGGCAAATGCCTTTACAATAAGGTCTATCTTTTTGTAGGGCACAAAGCGCGAACAAGTAAAGTAGTAATCATCGCGATTTGTGGATAGTTCGAAATCGGCCACGGAGACATTGGGATAAATAGTTACGCTATCGCGCCCGTAAACTTTTTTTATCCGGCGGCCTATGTAGTTAGAGTTGGCTATAAAATAATCTACGCGGTTGGCACTGATGAAATCCCACAGCCTTATGCGGTGTAGAACATATTTAGCAAAAAAGCCTTTCAGCCCCTTAGTTAGCCCGGCTTCTTTAATGTATTGGTGATACAAATCCCAGCCGTAGCGTATCGGGGAGTGGCAATAACAAACGTGTACCTGGCTGGCGTTTGTTAAGACACCTTTTGACACCGCGTGAGATGAGGATATAATAAGATCGTACGATGACAGGTCGAATTGCTCGATAGCATATGGAAAGAGCGGCAGGTAGTTACGGTATCTGGTTTTACTAAAGGGCAGGTTTTGGATTAAAGAGGTATGGATTTTATGGTTTTGAAGGCCAAGTGTTTGTACGGTTTCGTCTATGGCCACCAAGGTATATATATCTGCATCCGGGTAAAGGGACGCAATCGCTTTAAAAACATTCTCCGACCCTCCAATAATGGTAAGCCACTCGTGAACTAATGCAACTTTCAAAATATCGTTCTAATAATTAATTACTATAAAAGGCTGTCGACCCGTTTAATTACTTTTTCTGGTGTTATCATTTGCATGCAAATATTATTTTCACATTGCGTACTAAATAGCTTACCAAAATAACAGGGGCTACAGAATATGTTTGGCCCTTCCCACAAAATATTTATTTTACCGAAATTTCTCCCGTAGGTAAATTCAGCCGGGTTAGTTGGCCCAAACAACCCTATCACGTAGCATTGCTGCGCAAACACCGCAAGGTGGTAGGGGCCGCTATCGTGGGTAAGCACCATTTTACTTTGCTTCATTAGTGCTATCAATTCCACAATTGACAGCTTTCCAACCATGTTAATGATATTAACCCCTGCAAAAGATGGGAGCACCCACTCATCAGATTTAATACCCGTAACCACAACTTCTATCCCCTTGCTTTGCAGGTGTTCTGCCACCTCCACATAGTTTTGTATTGGCCATCGGCGCAGCTCCTGTTCATTCAGGCTATTTTTGGCGCCACCGGGTGCTAAAATCACAAAGGGCCTGGCGGTATAATCGTAAAGCCCTTTTATGGCCGATAGGTTCGCTTCGTTAATGTTGTCCTCCGGAAAACCAATGTCGCCGGTGTAGTTATCATCATGTTGCAAAAACAACCGCACATGCTCAAACGAACGCGAACGGGCAGGTACCAACGTTGGCCGATCACCATTGCGGCTAAGGTGCAGTTTGCGCGGCGACTTTACTAACGCGCTAAAAATCTGATAGCGCCTGTCGTGGTGATAGTTTAACACCGTGTCAAACTTACTAAAGGCCATCTTTAGTTGAAAGGCAAAGATCTCTTTAAGCGCGGTTAGTTTGTTTTTAGCAAATATCTTTCCTTCGTCAACATTCACTACCGCATCTATCCCCGGCACCTCGCGCAGCAAATTGGCCACTACATTGCCGCATACCCAGGTAATATGCGCGCCAGGGTATTTTTTCCTTATTTCGGCAATTACGGGAAGGGCCATTATCACATCTCCTATGGCACCTATTTTAACTATCAGTATCTTCATTAATTACTTGTTTCCATGCCAGAAATACCCGTGGACTTTTGCGGTGTGAAATTACTTATTTGAGAGGTTCTCTTTAAATGATCTGCCAAAAGAAATATAAATGTGAAGTTTAGTGGGAAAACATACAGCATTGAAAAAAAGAAAGAGCAGAACACAAAAAGGAAGAAATAGAATTTTAGCTCCCTGTTTTTCGAATTGAGGAATAAACTGGCAAAGAATATAAAAAAAACCAGCTCTATTAAAATGGCTATCGGGAAATAGTTGTTAAACACACTTTTATACCAATTCTCGGTAAATTGCAATGATGAACTTGTTAATGGCAGAATATTGAAAACCAATTCTTTATTTAAGTGCTCGTCTATCGAATCGGCTTTTATTTCATAGAGTTCTACCAGTTTCTCAAAATTGATAATAATAATAAAAACAACTAAAAACAGCAGAGCAATGCTTGCGAAAAGCCATTTGATACTTATGGTTTTATACGACGGAAATATCCAATACCCTACAGCTAGTACCATTACCAGATAAGCTGTGAACGAAAAGGTGAATACAATATTCAGCACCGCCAACAATGCTAAAAAATATCGTTTACGGTTACAGAAGTAATAGAACAGAAAGACACAAACAATTCCAAAAGCATTAGGGTCGTCCCAAAAACCACCAAACCTCACCAATCCGCCCTCATACCCTAAAGCCGGAAGGCGGCCGGTCATGTAAAAGTTTGCAATAGCTACTGCGTTACTTAAATATAACACAATGGCTGCAAAGGTGATCATGCGTGGAAAATTGATATTAAAGTCTGTAATATATTGATCCGCGAACCAATACGGAATAACGAGTATAAACCACACACAGTATTGAAACTCCTCGGTACTTGCCTCGCCATAAACTACTACATTGAGTATATTTATTATCAAAACAAACAACACCAGCACGTATACCGACCCGAAACGGAGGTAGAAATTGATGGATAGTTTTTTTTGCTTATAGGATAGCCCTAAATAAAACAGCAACGTAAAAAACACCATTATAACATACTTCCCCATTTTCCAGGTAACTGGGGTATTGGTATACGTTGGCGATGTACCTTCAAAATTATACTGAAAAATATAACGATGAAAGTTATATAGCAATAAAACTGCAAAACCAGCTATTACCAAATACTTGCCAGATTGAAATTTAACCAACATTGGCTACTTTTTTCTTATCTGTTGGTTTTCGTTTCTGAACTCGTATTTCTCCACCTGATCTTTAAATAAAAACGTTTGGTTTTCGGGCCTAAAATAACGCATACAGAACTTTAACAACAATGCATAACTGTCGAACCCTAACACGGCGATCAATTTTCGCATAACGAAATTAAGCTTCCTGATTTTCGTCTTGAATTGATCTACATCTTTATTCTTGAGGCCGTCTAAATTTTCTTTCGACAATAACCCATTACGCTTAAGTTTCTGATAAAAAGACCCCTCGCCTGTTGCAAAGGGGCGGTCAAATTTATTTCCGTCTTCAATAAGCCTCCGGAACAACCGGCGTTGAAAACTAGAAACAGGACTGCCGTTGTCAAATTTATTGAACTGATAAGGCAACACAATATATTCTTTAAACTTATTAGCAAGAAGGTTATCGCGATACCACACAAAAAGTTGCTTAAGTTCCGGGAAGTCGGCCATACTATACTCAGGGTGATTCTTGTGTACTACCTTATCGGCATTTTTAATATCATAGCCCGCAAAGTGGAATAACATCAACGGAACCTTTTCGCCGGTAAAGCGGTTTTGCACTTCGTAAATGCCTTCGTTTACGGCGACCAACAGGCGTTCGTGAAGGTTCCAGAAAGCCATGTTGCGACCAATATCAGCAGAAATCAAAACGTTTTTTCCGTAAAACGCAGGCAACAGGTCGGCCCACTTCTGGTCTGTATGCAACGCTTCGATCTTGTCCTGATAAGCCAGGTTGTGCAGCCTGTTTTGCCACCAATTGATAAAGTGCCTGCCCCGTTCGTTTGCAGAAACTGCCGCAAAGCCGAAATTAAATACGCCTACATGAAGCAGCAACGCTTCGGTTATGGTGCCTGTATATTCAATTTCGGGCGTAATGAAGTGGGGAGTTACCACAATGCTCGCACTATCCAACTCATTAAAAATTGGTTGAAGAGATGAAAATACGCAAACGTCCGGGTCAAGATATATTGCCTTTGTACATCCGTTATTGAAAAGGTAGTTAAAATAGTATGGTTTCACCGCCGTACAAAACTCGGTAAGGTTGTATTTAAACTCCAACTGCTCAATATCGGGTATGTTTAATACATCAAGCGTTTTAACTTCGTAAGGGATGGCGTTTATGTTAACCCCATCAATCGAATCGCAAACTAAAATCGAGTAATGAATGTCCGGATGGAATTTTTTTAATGTTTCTGCCTGCACAAAGGCCAATGGCAGGTAATTTTTAGCAACTATGGTAAATACAGCGTTCATTAAATAGTTTTTATAAGTTTGGCGGGTATACCGCCAATAACAGAATTTGCCGGAAAACTTTTAGTAACTACTGCATTAGCTCCAATAATAGAATTGGCGCCAATAGTTACGCCGGGCATAATGCTTACGCCCTCGCCTATCCAAACGTTATCTTCAACGATAACCGGGCCTTTAGAGAAAAGTTTTCGTTCAGACGGGGGTAATTGTAACGCCTCTTGGGTTGTATGCCCATGCTGATGGTCTGTAATAAATACCTTACTGGCTATCAGTACATTATTACCGATATGCACTTTGTTACTACAACCGAAATGACAATCGTGATTAACGCTAACATTATTACCTATGGTAAACTCAGGTGTAAAAGTATAATTAAGGTGCTGGCTGTGTGCTTCTATCCTTAGACCCGGAAACGAAGAAAAGTTATCTCCTATTGTAATATGTTCTAACCCCAAATAATAGAAAGGGTACCTCACACTAAAATTATCGCCGCAAGATTTAAATTGTTTTTTTATATATCCAGATTTAAAGGTATCGCTTGCCAGCCTCCAAATCCTTACTATTAATAAAGGGAATATATACGATATCCCTACGCCGGCAGCATAAAATATCTTAACCAATTTTCTCTTCATATATCAAAATTACAGTTACACAGTTTACCTGGTATACACGCCAATTTTTATTTAAGTAAACTGTTTTTCATATAAGCAAGACCGTTCCACAACGCCAATCTTAGCATCCTTATCTTGTTTTTGTTATCGTAATACTTTAAGTTGTTTAAATACGACTTAACAATGGCCAAGATAATATTCTTTTTATGTTCCGGCGCCCGGCATAAATTAAAATCATGCACCCTGTATTCTGCCACAGTTTCATCTATAAACATTAGCAACCCGCGGCCTATTACCTGTAAATAAAAGTTAAGGTCTTCTGCAAGCAAATTTTCGGGATATAAACCAATGATGTCATAAACAGATTTTCTTGCAAGCATAACCGGCCCCGGTACCGACCATTGGTTAACAACGCTGTGCTTTAATCCATCATCTGTTTTATAGTTATCCTTATTGCCGTAGTACAGGTCAACAATTGCGCTATTAAGCGTTTTGTTTCCTTCCGAGTCAATTACGTAAGCATCTCCAATCACCACGTATTTTTGGGGATTATTCTGTAATGCTTTAACCCTGACAGCTATACTGTTGCTGGTTAAAAGGTCGTCACTGGCGAGCATGGTGACAAATTCGCCATTGGCTAATTTTACAAGTTCATTTAAAGTTGCAGAAAGGCCTTTGTTTGGCCGCGAAAGAAAGTTAACAACTATATTCTTGCTGTTATCTTCAGCCCACCGCTCAATTTCGGCAACACTGTTGTCTTTTGAACCATCATCTATAATGATAATCTCTTTAGTAGGATAAGTATCGTTAAGAATGCTGTTTAGCGTATTAACAACGTATTTCTCGTGGTTATAACAAGGAATTAATATTGAAACGAGCGGCGCTTTGTTCATTTTCTGAATAATAATTTTCTAAAAATAAATACCATAGTTATAAAATACAGCAGGTAATTAATAAAAAAAGCAATTGTTATTCCTCGCAGCCCGCATAGGTTTATGCAAAAATAACCCAACACCAGGTAACTTGCGGTAAAAGCTATTTCGGTGATAACGTATAGCCGGGTCATCGCTTTTGCTACAATGAGATATCCCAATATCCAGGCAGCCATTTTAAAAAAATCGCCAACGAGTTGAAACAAGAACAGCTTTTCCATCTGTTCAAACTCCGCTGTGTAAAGGGTTTTGATGATGAAAAACCGCAATGCATAAATAACCAAACAACTCAAAAATACCAGGGGCAGAATGATTTTATAGCCCTGCAGTACTTCTTTGCGCAAATCATTATCATTATGTAGCGAGGCCAGTTTTGGTAGGTAATATGTGCTTAGCGAGGTAGTAACCAGTAACAGATAACCGTCGGAGATCCGCATCATCCCTTGCCAGTAGCCTGCACTATTAACGCCAAGTTTTGTTATGAGAATGTTCCGTAACAATATCTGCGATATAGGCATAGTAAGTGCCGATACGATGGTCATCAAACTAAAGCCGATTAATTGCTTAGCCATTTTGCCATCAAACGCCCCGTTAAAGTAATCCCAGGAAAACCAGGAACTTTTTAAGACCAGGAACAAGGTTACAAAAAAAACGATTGATTGAGCCAAAACCAATGCGTACAATGCACCCTGTATTTTATATTGGTAAACTAATATGAGCGTAAACAATAATCCTGTTAAACTACCAACGGTATTAACTATAGTATAGGTTTTTATCTGCTGCTTGCCATTTAGTATAGATATTAATAAAGAGTTTAATGAATAAAAAATGATCGTTACGCCCAATACTTTAATGGGATTGTTATACAGTAGAGTATGAAATATAGCATTAGAGATAAAGGACGAGGCAATTAATAGAACAGCCCCAAAAACTACAGAGCAATAAATGCTGATTTTTAAAGATGTACTGAAAAGTATTTTTAAGCGTGGTGTATCGCCTTCGTATTCGGCAGTATATTTAATTACGCCTGTATTGATGGCACCGTTTGCAAAAGTTAATGTAATGGTAATGAAGTTAGTAAACTGCCCTATAAGCGCAACGCCCGCCGGCCCGGTAAATATGGCAACTACCTTCGCAGCTACAAAACCCGAGGCTATACGTATAAATGTTATGATGGCCGAAAAAAAAGATGTTTTTAGGAGTTTCAAAAAAGCGAAATTTAAAATTAGTTTGTCCTATAAAATCCCACAGGCTTGCCTCTTTTATTAATTAGAGCAATTGGTTATTAACGGCTGTTATGTACTATTTTGCAGATAAAATTTGAGCTTTATTAACAAAGCTTAATATGCATTTACAGTTTTGACAATGGCATCTACTTCGGCATTGGTTAAAACCTGGTTTAAAGGTAAACTTAAAACTTCCCGGTGTATTTTTTCGCTGATGGGATAACTCAAATCATTCCATTCTTTATAGGCGTCCTGTTGATGTGGCGGAATAGGATAATGAATTACGGTTTGGATGCCGTTTTCAGTAAGATATTGTTGCAGGTGCATCCTGTCTGCTGTTCTTACAACAAATAGATGCCATACGTGTGCGCTTTCTATGGCTACGGCAGGTAAAATAATTTTAGGGTTATTAATTTCGGTTAAGTAACGGTTGGCAATAGCTCTTTTATATTCAGTTTCCTTGTCAACGTATTTTAATTTAGCAGAAAGCAGCCCGGCTTGCAATTCGTCAAGGCGGCTGTTTACACCTTTATATTTGTTTTTGTATTTTATTTCAGACCCGTAGTTAGCCAAAGATCTTATCGCCGATGCAAGTTCATCATCGTTGGTGGTTACAGCTCCCGCATCGCCCAAAGCACCTAAGTTTTTGCCTGGATAAAAGCTAAAGCCAGCAGCATCGCCCCAGTTACCTGCTTTAATTCCGTTAGCGGAAGCACCGTGCGACTGTGCGCAATCTTCTATTACTTTAAGATTGTGTTTGCGGGCTACGGCATTTATTTTTTCCATTTGGCAAAGTTGACCGTACAAGTGCACGGGCAAAATCCCCTTGGTTTTACTAGTAATTTTACTTTCAAGTAATTTAGTGTCGATATTATAATTCGCTAGGTCCGGTTCAATTAATACAGGCACCAGGTTATTTGCCGATATCGCTAAGATACTTGCAATATAGGTGTTTGAGGGCACTAATATTTCGTCTTCATCGTTAAAAATGCCCAATTCTTTATAAGCCCTTATTATAAGTATTAGGGCATCTAAGCCGTTAGCCACACCAATGGCGTGTTTAACGCCGCAAAACTTCGCAAACCTTTCTTCAAACTTTTTAACTTCGGCACCCAAAAGATACCAGCCCGAGTCCATTACCCTTGTATATGCTTCGTTTAGCTCTGTTCTATATTGCTGATTAATCTTATATAAATCTAAAAATTTGATCATCTTAATATTTTAAAATCGTTCCTCCCCAACTATACCCAACACCGAAACCCGAAAGTAAAACTTTTGTGTTAGTAGTTATCTTTCCCTCTTGCATTGCATTATACAATGCAATGGGTATAGTTGAAGATACCGTATTGCCGCAATTACGCAAATAAATGTAGAATTTGTCTGCAGGTATAGCTATCTTTTTACGGATATATTCCAGCATAAATTGATTGGCCTGGTGAAATACGAATAAATCGACATCCGATAGTTCGAGGCCGTTTTTGTTTAGTGTTTCTTTAACAAGCAAGGGTACAGCCTGCGCCGTAAATTTAAAAATTTCGGGTCCGTTCATGTAAAGGTTGTCATCGTTACTGCTGAACACATCTTCCACATAAGTGTCGGTGCCGTTTGCCGCCCGGTTGCGCATACCGCCATTTTTCACTATCAGGTTTTCGGCGCCTTTGCCATCGGTTCCTAAGGCGAAATCGCCAATCTCGCCCCCAACCTCTTTCGCAGAAATTAAACTGGCAGATGCTGCATCCCCAAATATAGTACGGTTGCTTTTATCTTTTTGGTTGATGAATTTACTGTATGTTTCAGCAGTTATTAATAACAGGTTTTTACAGATACCTGCGCTCACCAAGCCCTTTGCAAGGGCCAATCCGTAAATGTAACCAGAGCAACCCAAATTATAATCTAACGCCCCCGCACTGGTTGGTATGCCTAACTTATCCTGCAATATGCAAGCTGTTGTAGGTAAAAAATAATCGGGACTTTGAGTGCAAAACAAAATAAAATCTATGCCATTGGCATCTATATTGTGCTCGCCAAATAATTTTAAGGCGGCTTTAAGGCCTAAATCGCTCGAATATTCGTCCTCTTCCGCAATTCGACGTTCGTAAATACCCGTTTTTTGTGATATCTTCTCCGCAGACCACTCCGGAAACTCCGTATTTAATTGATCGTTATTTAAAACATACCCGGGCAGATAAAAAGAAATGGCATTCAAAAAAACCGGCATATTAATTTTTAGCGTTTACAACAAAATCAAAAACCTCTTGTACGGTAGATAATTTCTTAAAGTCGTGATCTGCCATCGTAACACCGTAGTCATCTAAAACCATGGTTTGTACGCACATAGCAGTCAGCGAATCCCAGGTTGCCAGGTCGCGAAACTCAGTATCCGGTTGAATTTCAAAATCTTCACCCTCTTCAAATTGCGATGCGAATTTTTGGGTAAATTCTGTTAAGTTCATATGATTAATTTTAATAGTTTGTCTCTGTGAGCGTAAAACGATTCTTTATCTAATTCAAAATAATAGTTTAACTCGTCTTCTGCTACTACTCTAGGCTTATAGCCTCTATGGTACCTTAGTACATTTTTATTATTTTTCCTTACATCAAATTTGCAGGTAGTAAAACCAAGTTTTTCAAAAGCAAGTTCGCGGGCGATTATGTCGCTTTTTACAGCAATGCCGGCGGGCGCATCCGGTAAAAAAACCCAACTGCCCACATCGAATTCGTTACCTGCAAAATTGTATAATCTGGTGGTGCCCCATTTTACATTATTGTCGTCTTTCACAATAAAATAATACTCCAAATTAGCCGCCTCACGTAATTTATAATTCTCTATCCACACCATCTGTTTTTCAACATCAGGGTCTGTTGCAGATATATGTATATTTTTCCGGTCGAGCCTCAAATCAACAATAAATTGGGCATCTTGTTTGGTTGCCAACTCTAAAACAATATTGTATTTAGCTATTTTATGATTCAGCATCAATTTTGAATTTTAAAAAACCATCATAATCACGTAAATAGTCGTCTTCGGTGTAGATTTCGGAAGCTAGCACCAGCAAAACCGCACCAGACGAAAAATTCAGAAGATCGCGCCATATACCAGGTTCTACAAGCAGGCCATAATTGGGCCTGTTTAAAGTAACCAGCTTTTTTGTATGCCCGTCATCAATCATCACGTCAAAACTGCCGCTCGCCGCAATAATAAGCTGCTTTAACTGCCTATGGGCATGGCCGCCCCTTGTTTCTCCCCCCGGTACATCATATAAGTAATACACGCGCTTTACATGGAATGGGATATCGGTATAATTATTTACAGGTGTAATATTGCCGGCCCTGTTATGTATTTTGGGCAGCTCTATAACATTGCAGTTATAAATAGATGATCTCATTTATTTAAATTAACAAATTGGTCGTAATCGCGGATGTAGTCTTCAGCATCATATGCGGTTGATGCGGCCACGAATGCTAGCGAATTGGTTGAAAAGTTTTCCATATGCCGCCACATGCCTTTTGGCACAAATACGCCGTAATACGAGCGACTCAGCTGTATGCGCTTCGTTTCTTTGCCATCGTTTACTACAACATCAAAACTACCTGAAAGGGCTATGATAAACTCTTCGTTGGTTTTGTAGGCATGGCCCCCGCGTTCTTCGCCACCGGGTACATCATAAATCCAATAAACTCGTTTTATTTCAAAAGGGATATGACTGTTTTGCTCAAAAAAAGAAAGGTTCCCGCGTTCATCAAGTATTTTGGGGAGATTTATTAACTTAACATCTGATAAGACCATTTGCCTTTGTACTATTAATTAAATTTTAAGAGGCGACAAATATAGACTCAATTATTTATATAATCTTTAATTACTTTGAGTATATAATCATAATGACTTTCATTCAATCCCGGCCATACACCCAGCCAGAAAGATTGGTTCATGATGGTATCTGTATTGGCCAAATTGCCTATGGTGCGGTGGTTGATGTTGGCATAAGCAGGCTGACGCAACAGGTTGCCGCCGAACAGCAGACGCGTGCCGATCATCTTTTCTTCCAGGTGCTGCACCAGCATATGCCTGTCTGCTGCATCGCCCTCGCGTAACGTTAATAAGAAACCGAACCACGATGGGTCGCTGTGTTTGGTAGGCTCTGGCAGGATGAATATTTCTTCCAGCTCTTTCATGCGCTCGTACAGAGCCTTATAGTTTTCGCGGCGGCGCTGAACGAAGTAATCAACCTTTTTCAATTGCGATACGCCAAAGGCGGCCTGCATATCGGTAACCTTAAGGTTGAAACCAATGTGCGAATAGGTGTATTTGTGATCGTAGCCATATGGCAACGAGCCTAACTGCTGCGAAAAACGGCAGCCGCAGGTATTATCCTTACCCGGCTCGCAATAGCAATCGCGCCCCCAGTCGCGGAAGCTTTCGGCAACTTTGGCCAATTCAGGGTTGTTGATTAACACTGCGCCACCTTCGCCCATGGTAATGTGGTGCGCCGGGTAAAAAGAAAAGGTTGAAATATCTCCAAAGGTGCCGGTTTTTTGCCCGCGGTAGGTTGCGCCTAACGAATCGCAATCATCCTCTACCACCCACAGGTTGTATTTTTTGGCCACGCGCATTACCTCATCTAGATCGAAAGGGTTACCCAACGAATGCGCTATCATGATAGCCTTCGTTTTTGGAGATACGGCTGCTTCAATATCCGAAGCAAGCACGTTGTGCGTTGCGATATCTACATCTACGAAAACGGGGATAGCGCCGAACTGTATCATGGGGTTTACCGTGGTAGGGAAACCCGCCGCAACGGTAATTACCTCGTCGCCGGGTTTTACTGCGCGGTCGCCAAGTTTAGTAGAAGTCAGCGCGTAGAATGCCACCAAATTGGCAGATGAGCCGGAGTTTACCAGCAATGCTTTGTGTGCGCCAAAGTATTTGGCAAACTCGTATTCGAACGAATTAGCAAAGCGGCCTGCCGTAAGCCAGCCATCAAGGGCGGCATCAACTCCATGTAAAATATCCTCCTCATCCATCACTTTGCCGGTTACCGCTATGTAGTTTTTACCTGCGATAATTTCCCGCGTAGTGTTTTTTTTGATGACAGCCGCTAACTGGCTTTGAATACTTTCGTCGATATTTTTGTATGGTAACATGGTAATGCTTTTAGTACTATTTCTTTTTATTTTTAAATATCCTTACGGACTTTTTTCTTGTCTCTTGAATCTAATATCTTGATTCTAATTTGCTGCTCTACTTCCTATACCAATCAATGGTTTTCTTCAACGCGGCATCGAAGCTTACCTGTTGTTTTACGCCGATATCTTTTTTAATGGCCGAAGTGTCGGGAATAGATATCGATGATTGCGCCGGATACGCCTTGGAATACTTCACCAATACATCAATCTTGTTATGGAAGTTGGCGGTAATCTTCCCCGTCAGATCTTTCAGGGAGATGGCCTCATCGCCGCCGATGTTGTATGTAGCGGCGGTTTTGCCTTTGGCTAAAGCCATCAGCAGCCAGCAAGCCACATCGCTGCCGTAAAGGTAGCTGCGCACGGTATTTTCGTTACCCAGGATACGTATAGGGCCATTAAGGATGCTATCACGGATAAAATTGTTTATTGCCCACGGCTTCTCTAAATTCTGGTGCGGACCGATGAACGAGAACGGGCGCGTAATTACCACCGGCAATTTCTGCTGGTTACGGTAAATAGCGCAAACGGTTTCGGCCATGCGTTTGGCTTCGCTGTAGGCAGCGTTAACGGTGTTACTGTCAGATACGCCTATCTCATTTTCCTTAATGCCTTTTTCTGATGTGGCAACCGGATGGCCGTATATAGTGTTAGAGCTAAGGTGCACGAATTTATTCAGCCCCGGTAAACGCAGGCAGGCATCCAACAGGGCCTGTGTGCCTTTATAAAACGTTTCGATAGTTTTTAACGGGTTGCTTACGTGCGTGCGGTTATCCGGCGAACCGGCGGCGTTTATTATCCAGCGGACATCTTCGGGCAAAACGCTTATGTTGCGTATATCCTGTTCAATCAGCGTAACATATTTAAGGGCGGCCAGGTGCGGCACCTCGGCGCGATAGTCTTCCATATCGCGCGCCAGCAGGTACAATTTGATATCAAAACCCTCTTCATCATTCAAAACAGAAACCACCTCGGTTATCCATTTGCCAATGAAGCCAGTGCCGCCGGTAACTAAAATGCTCTGTCCGCGCAGGCAATCCAACGCGGGGATGTATCCTGCCAGCGATTGCCTGCAATCGGCCTTAATATCGTTTATAGCTTCTTTCTTCATGTTAGTTCTGGCGTTTAACTAAATCTAAAACAACCTCTATAATCAAATCTTCCTGCCCTGCAACCACCTTGCGCCTGCCCAGCTCGAAGTAAACGTCGCGCGGGTCTACGCTGTATTCTTTAGAAATACGGTTTACGTGCTTGGAGAAACCCGAGAATACGCCCGCCAATCCACTCGCCACGCTGTCTGAGGTGATGATGGGCACCAGCGGCATTATTCCTTTTTCGGCTATATCTGCAGCATCCAGCATCTTGTAAAGGTCTACCCCGTGGCTGTAGCCCATTTTATTCAAAACGGCTATCAGTACCTCCAGTTGCGCGTTGCCTGCGCCTGCGCCGAAGCCGCGTGCCGTACCATCCAAAATGGTGGCCCCTGCTTCTATGGCGGCAATGCTGTTGGCAATGCCCATGCCCAGGTTATTATGCCCATGGAAGCCCACAGGTATGGCCAGGCCATCAACCAGTGCGGCGATACGTTCGGTAACATCCTCAGGCAAATAAGCACCTGCCGAATCCATGATAATGATGCCCTCGGCACCGTAAAGTTCCATTTTCTGGGCTTCCTCAACCAATAGCTCCGGTGATGCCATATGCGTCATCATCAGCACCCCGTAGGTTTCCTTGCCTTTTTCGCGCGAGTAGCCGATGTGCCTCTGGGTGATATCGGCCTCGGTGCAATGCGATGCTACGCGGATAACGTCTACCCCCCACTCTATTGCCTTCTTCAAATCGCGCTCTATGGTAGCAAAACCGGGGATAACGTGTATGCCCAGCTTGCTGCTGCTGAGGTGCTTGCGGGCAGTCGTCAGCAATACCTCGTCAGTTTCCAGGCTCTCGCCTACTTGTAAAGACGATGCGCCCAAACCGTTACCATGGCCAACCTCTACTATAGGTATGCCGGCTTTATTGGCAGCCTCGCAATACAAAGCCACCTGCTTTGCCGATAACTGGTGCGATACGGCATGGTTGCCGTCGCGCAGGGTGGGATCGCTGATGAGTATATGTTGTTTCATTAATTTGCTAAAAAGGTAGTAGCCGATGGGTTAGCCGCTTTTTTGGCGTACTCTTCGGCAACGGCAATGGCCGCGCAGTTGATAATATCAAGGTTGCCTGCGTATTTAGGCAGGTAATCGCCCAACCCCTGCGCCTTTACCATTACCACGATGCGGCCGTTTTCATAGATTGGCGACACCAACAACTGGTAGCCCGGTACGTAGGAATTGATGTTTTTCACCATCGCCTCCACCGCCAGCGTCAAAGCTTCGATATTGGGTTTGGCCACCTTGGCGAAAATGGTGGTCTGCATATCTATGCAGGGGTTTGCCGGGTTAAGATTAAGAATGGCCTTGGCACGCTTGGCACCAGAGAACATCTTTACGCCCTCTTCGGTAGTTTCTATATATTCATCCAGGTTAAGGCGCGTTGCCGGGCCCGCGCTACGCGATGCGATGCTCGATACTACTTCTATATACTCCACGTCCGGGTGGGTTTGGCCAATCAAATAAGCGATAGGTATAGAAGCTTGCCCGCCGCAGGTTACCATGTTTACGTTTTGCTGCGTTACGGCATCGTTAAGGTTTACTGCCGGGATGCAAAGGCCGCCTACTTTAGCGGGCGTCATATCTACTACAATTTTGCCTAGTTTTTTTAGGATAGCCCAATGGTGCTGCGCATCCCTTGCCGAAGTGGCATCGAATACCAAATCACAGCAATCGGGATCTTTTACGATAGCGTTGATACTTTGATCCGACACCTTTACGCCCAGGCTGATGGCTTTGGCCATACCGGGCGAGGACAGGTTACGGCCGATGAACAGCACGCACTCCAGGTACTCCGATCGCTGTATCTTGATCAGCAGATCCGTCCCGATATTGCCGCTGCCCAATATGGCTACTTTTAATTTGCTCATTGTCTTTTAAATTAAGCCTCGATATCTGCCGATTTTGGGTGCAGGCCGCCCAGCATAATGGCCTTAAGCTGCTCTCTTGGTATGAAGGGCGAAAGATCTTCCAGCGGCGGTGATATTAAAGTACCGTCTTTTTGAATTGCTAAAGATAATTTCGGCACAAATGTTTGGTGCGGGTGCGTAAATACTTCGCAAATAACCGGGCCATTGTGTGCTTGTACCTGCGGCAGCACCTCGTCGAAATCTTCCCAGGTGCGTATGCGGAAGCTTTTGAACTTGAAAGCATCGGCCAGTGCCGAAAAATCGGGACAGCTTACGCCCGATTTTAGATCGGTGCCGGCGGCGCGGCCTTTGAACAGTGCTTTTTGGGTATTCTTGATCATCAGGTAGCCATCGTTATTGAAGATGAACAGCTTGATGGGCAGGTTATGGTGCGCCATGGTTTGCAGTTCCTGCAGGTTCATCATCATGCCGCCATCGCAATTGAGGCACATTACCTCGCCATTATTGGTAGCGATGGATGCGCCGATAGCGGCAGGCAGGCCGTAGCCCATCTCACCAAGGCCGGTAGAGGTCATCAAACGTTGGCCTTTTTTTAGCTTCAGTACCTGGTGCCCACTCAATAAGGCGGTACCCATATCGGTTACAATGATCTGGTCGTCTTTCAGATGCGGGTGCAACTTATCCATAAAAGGATAAGAATTGATGAATCCGTCTTGATCCGGATGGTCGAAAGGGTTCACCCATGGGAAATCTGCGCGGTATTTGTCACATGTTGCTACCCACTCGCTCAGGTTAGACTTAAAATCTTTTGTCTGCGTTAATAATTCTGTTATGAGGTCCTTAGCATCTGCAGCTACGATAGTTTTGTAGCGCGATGCATATTTGGCTAGTTCGTGCTCATCTATATCTACTACCGTTATCTGCGCCTCGCGGGCAAGCTCGTTTATCTCGTAACCGATCTGCGGAATAGCCATACGCGTGCCTATACACAGTAGGTAATCGCAGTTCTGCACCACAAAATTGGCGCAACGCTGGCCATAAGTACCGGCGCGGCCGTAAACCAGCGGATGGTACGAATCTACCATATCTATACCTGCCCAGGTAACCAATGCGGGTGAGCCCAATTGCTCCAACAGCGGCTCAATAAGATCAGTTGCATCAGCCAGCCTTATGCCGTGGCCCAACCATAGCAAAGGGCGTTTGGCAGCCTTCAAATCGGCCACTATACTGCTCACCTGTGATGGCAGATCCTTGGATGGTGATGCTGCGGCAGGTTTCTCGTAAGGCAGGATGGCGCTTTCGTCAATTACCGCTGATTGTATGTTCATGGGGATATCCAGCCAAACCGGCCCGGGGCGGCCCTCAAGGGCTATATCCCAGGATTTGTTCAGCTCTACAAGGATGTCTTTGGGTTCCAGCACGCGGCCAGCGTATTTTGTTACCTTCTCTACCATCAGCGAACTATCGTACCCCTGCACCCCCCACATCCGCACGTCCTTATGCAGATCGATGAACTTGGAGTTTTCATTGCCCGAAATAACGATGCCGGGGATAGAATCGGCCCAGGCGCTCACCACACCAGTGGTGCCGTTGGTTGATCCTGCGCCGGTAGTGAGCAACGCTGCGGTAACTTTGCCGGTAAGGCGGTAATAGGTTTGCATGGCCATGCAGGCAGCCTGTTCGTGGTGCACGCAAACTATTTCGGTGTAGCCTTTACTGAATATCGAATCGAAGATATGCGCGTTGCCCGCGCCTATTATCCCAAATACGTGCCTTATTTTTTTTTCTTCTAAAAAGTCGGCTATTGCATCGCTTATTTTCATGGATCGTATTATACTTATTTATACAAGGTAGCTGTCGATTGTCCGCTTAAAACCGGTTGCTATATCGGTTTGAGGTTGCCAGCCTAAAGTTAACAATTTATCTACATTAGGGGTATTGCGCAGTAAGGGGCTTTTCAGGTACTGCGTATTATCGTTAGTTGCCGCTTTTATTACCTTTAAGCCAGGCTTGCCCAAGGTAACCACTGTTTCGGCGAGCTCTAATATGCTGTGCTCCTGCTGCGGATTACCCACGTTGTAAGCTTCGCCGGGCGTACCGTTGAGCAGCACCGTTATGAATGCTACAGTGGCATCCTTAAGGTAACAGAACGCACGCCTTGCCGAGCCATCGCTCTTCATCTCAATATCGCGCCCGGCCAATATATCGGCTACGAAATCGGCATACACGCGGCCATCATCCAGCTGCATGCCCGGCCCGTAGGTATGGAAAGGACGCACCACCTTTGCGCTTACACCGTACTGTTTATAATAGCTTACGCAGATGTTCTCGCCCATCCTTTTGCTTTCGCCGTAGCAAGACCGTACCTGCATCGGGTCCAGATGGCCGTAATAATCTTCCCTTACGGGGTTATGCTCATTATCAATCTGCCCGTACACCTCGCCCGAACTAAAATACAGGAACGATTCGATGTTCTTTTCACGGGCAAGTTCCATCAGGTTCAGCGTACCCAGTACGTTTGCGCTAAGGGTACCCACCGGGTCGGTGCCGTAATATTTAGGGCTGGCCTGGCTGGCTGCATGTATGATGAAATCAACATCACCCGCAACGGATACCGGCAAGCTTACATCCTGTTCGATAAAGCTAAGATTATTGTTATTCGCATATTCTGAAAAGCGTTTTTTTGCTTTCGCGATGTTGCGCACCATGCCGATTACTTTGATATCCTGGCCCGAGGTAGCCCCTACGTATAACAACGTCTCTACCAAATATGCAGGCAGGAAACCATTTGCGCCCGTTATCAGCACCGTTTTACCGGCAAAGCGTTGCCAATCTATTGCGGATTGGCGTATAGCTTCCAAATCTTCCAGTACAATTTTATTGCTGGTCATTCAAAGTGTTTAAAAAGCTAAAAACTGTCTTCTGTACATACACTTAAATTATACCTATCGGTATATACTATATTTAAATTGCCAACCGGTATATTGTTCCCCAACCGTCTAAGACGGTTTATTGTTGAATATTCTGTGCGTTTAGAAATGTCAAAACCTGCTTTTCTGTATATATAGCCGCATTATACCTATCGGTATAAAAACTCTTATACCAATCTATCGTGTATTGTACTGCTATCTCTGCATTAAAAACAGGCGTCCACTTAAGTTCAGACATCGCCTTGCTGATATCCAATTTGAGCAAGCCCGCCTCGTGCGGCTGATTAGGGTCTACATTGGTAAAGTAGCTGCCACTGCCCCAGCATTCGATAGCCAGTTCCACCATTTTCTTTACAGGGAAAGCGTCGTTCACGTCCGGCCCGAAATTGAATGCCTGCGAAAAGGTTTGCGGCGCGCCGCCGAGCTTTGCACCTAATAATAAATAGCCTAACAATGGCTCCAGCACGTGTTGCCATGGGCGTATTGATGCGGGGTTGCGCACTTCTATCTCCTTATCGGCAGAAAGCGCCCGCACGATATCGGGAATTAATCTGTCTTTCGACCAATCGCCCCCTCCTATCACGTTGCCTGCGCGGCCAACGGCAATAGCTTTTTGGTGCGTGCTATAAGCCTTGGTATTGAAGAAGGAGTTACGATAGGAATCGATTACCAACTCGGTACAGGCTTTACTGGCGCTGTATGGGTCGTAACCGCCCAGGCGGTCGGTTTCGCGGTATGGGTAAGCCCACTCATTGTTATGGTAAACCTTATCTGTGGTTATCAAAACGGCGTTGCATGGTTTATCCAACTGCCTCATGGCATCCAGCACATTAGCGGTGCCAATGGCGTTTACCTCGAAGGTTTCTGAAGGTATTTGGTAAGATAGCCGCACCAAGGGCTGCGCCGCCAGGTGGAAGATAAAATCGGGTTGGAAACTGCTAACAGCTTCTGTGAGCGCGGCTCTGTCACGCAAGTCGGCGATTACCGATTGGCAAAGCGTATCGCCCTGTATCACGCTGTATAGGTTCAGCTCCGTTTCCGGCGCCAGGGCATAGCCTTTTACATCCGCATCCAGCATGCTGAATATCTTCAGCAGCCAGGAACCCTTGAAGCCCGTGTGGCCGGTAAGGAATACCTTTTTGCCTTTATATGTTTCTTTAAGTGCCTCTAACATACGTTTTACCAAATTTTCCAGGGAGCCTTGTTGGTGTCCCACATTTCGTTTAAATCGTGTTTGTCTTTCAGCGTATCCATGGGGCGCCAGAAGCCGTGATGCTTATAGGCATCCATCTGGCGGTCACCGGCTATGCTTTCCATCGGGCTTTTTTCCCATATAGTGCTGTCGCCAGCTTTTATATAATCGAATATGCCCGGTTCGCATACGAAATAGCCGCCGTTTATCCAGGAACCATCGCCCTTTGGCTTCTCGAAGAAGGATTGTACATCGTTATGGGCGTTGATATCCAACGAACCGAACCTGCCCGATGGCTGTACCGAGGTAACCGTGCAAAGCTTGCCCCCTGCTTTGTGAAACTCTACTAATTCTTTTACGTTAATGTCGCTTACGCCATCGCCGTAGGTCAGCATAAACGGTTCGTCTTTTACAAAAGGTTGTATGCGTTTGATGCGCCCGCCGGTCATGGATTCGTTGCCTGTATCTACCAGGGTTATCTTCCAAGGCTCGGCCTGCGAATCGTGCACTTTAATAGAATTATCAGCCAAATTGATAGTTACATCCGATTTATGAAGGAAGTAATTGGCAAAATACTCTTTTATCACGTAACCTTTGTAGCCCAGGCACACGATGAAATCATTGAAGCCATGTGCGGAGTATATCTTCATGATATGCCACAGGATAGGCATGCCACCTATCTCTACCATCGGCTTAGGTTTCAGCACCGTTTCTTCAGACAACCTGGTACCTAAGCCGCCAGCTAATAATACAACTTTCATATTTTGTTTTTCGTTAGTCAACTTCAATTACGCAGCCATCTGTAAGCGGGAAACTGCTGCAAAGCAAGCTCTCGCCTGCACCCAGGCCCTCGGGCAGCTTCTGTACAACTATCATCTTAACTTCGCCTTTTACTACACGCCCCTTGCAAACCAGGCAATTGCCGGTTTGGCAGGAGTATGGCATATCCAAAAGGGCATCCAGGCCGGCTTCCAATATGCTTTTGCCTTTTATTACTTCTACCCCTGTGGTAGTGCCGTTAAGTGTTACGGATATCGTACGCGTAATGATACTCTCAAAATCAGCCGGATCCCTAACCACCTCAAAGTCTTCCGAGTAAACTTTATCAGTCCCGATGCCTAAGCCAGTCAAAGCCGCTTTTACCGATTCTTTTAAGCCCGCAGGTCCGCAGATGTAGTGGATGGTATCCGCCAGGTTGCCCTCGTTTTGCATTACCGATAATACCTTTGCAGGGTCTATCCTGCCCTGTACCAGGTACGGGTTTTCGGGCGATATTACCGGTTGCGTATGGAAATGCCATGCGGAAAATGTGCTGCCGAACTGTGTTTGCAGCGCCATTATCTTATCGAAAAAAATCACGCTTTCGGCATTACGGTTTCCGTACACTAACGTAACATGGGCAGCTAAGTTTTTATGCAAAGCATATTTTGCTATCGACATCAGCGGGGTAATGCCGCTGCCGGCTCCCCAAAGCACAATATGCGTTGCAGGTGTAAGCACATTTTCGTTGAGCGTGAAATCGCCCATGGGTTCCATCACCTCTACCATGTCGTCAACCTTTACCGTATCTATGATATGGTTTGATACCACGCCGCCCGGCACACGTTTGATGGTGACCTCCAGATTGGCATCGATCAGCGGGGCGGAGGAAAACGAATAAGGCCTGATGTACCTGCGCCCGTTTATCCTGAACATGAGCGTAAGGTACTGGCCCGCCAGGTATTTCACTTTTTTTAAACCGGGCTGTTTAAAACCCACCGTTATGGTATCCGCCGTTTCTACACGTAAGTCTACGACTTTTAAAGTAAAAAAAAGCATCCCGTTTATTTAAGCCAATAAATGTTTAAGTATCCTTTTGCAGGCAATCCATGCTGATGCTAAGAATATGCCGAGTATAAAACCAATTACCATACCTTTTAACTTGCCAACCTTGCTTATTGGCAAAGGCAATACAGGTTGGTCTATAATTTGTATCAACGGTGTTTCCTGGCGTAAGGATATTTTCGATACCTCCAGGTTTTTCACTATTTCGCTGTAAATAGCCGAGCTGGCCTGCACATCTACCTGCCTTTTTTGCGATGGCACCCGTAGGCTGGTCATGGCCGGGTTGGCGTTAGGCGCGGCATCAGTTGCCGAAGCAACGCCGCTTATTGCGGAGCCCAGCACATTCTTTATACTATCGGCCTGTTTTTGTAAAACCTGCACGTTTGTATAACTTTTCTTGGTTTTGGTTTGCGCGTAAAAGTTATTTACGGTTTCTACTAGTTTGATGTTGAATACTTTGGAGAAAAGCTCATCGGCGGTGTTTACCTCCACCTTTATAATGGTTAGCTTTTTATCCAGTTTGGCAACGCTCAGCATTTTCTCTTTGAATTTGTTGGTGAGATCAGTGATAATACTATCCTGCTTGCGGCTAAAATTATCCGGGTTGCCAGTAAATGTTATCGTGCTGATGTTATCGTCTTTCTTCCATTTCTCCAGCAAATTATTGGAGGCGATGTACCTATCAATTAATAGCTGCTGCTTCCCATCAATAACTACCGGGCTAAGCAATGTTTTTTCGATCATCAGGCGCGATTTGTACAGCTCAAGTATGTTATCGCCCTCGAAGATACCGCCTCCGCCACCACCGATATCTATGCCTGCTAACGAGGCAAGCCCGGCGTACTGGGCCAAGCCGCCGCCTTTGCTGCCGTCCTCTAAAACAAAAGTAGATACGGCTGTGTAGGACGGCTTTTTTACGAATGCATAAGCGAAGCCCAGTACTGCAGCAAAAACACCTATGGCCAAAACTATCCGCCACCTTGATTTAAGGTAGGTTACCTCTCCTTTTACATAACCCATAAAGTCCTTTAAAGAAATCTCTTTTTCCTGAACTTCCATTTGTGCCGAAACGGGTTTGTCCTCCATTATTTGCTCAAATTAATAATTGCCAAAATAATGGCCCCCAAAGAAGCTAAACCACTTGTAAGGCCGATAGCCTCGGCAGTAGACAAGCCCTTCCTTTCGGGTTTACGGGTCACGTATATTTCGCTGCCTGCCCTTACCTCGGGGTGCACATTAAAAAACAGGAATTTACCTGTACCTTTAACGGTATGATTGGCATAAACTACATAAGAGCCGCGTTTAGATGCCCTGGACGAATAACCGCCCGCACCCAAAATATAATCGTTAAAAGATTTACCGTTTTCAAAAACCACAGCGCTTGGGTATAGCACTTCGCCATGTACATATACCACCTGCTGCTGTTTGGGTATGCTTATTACATCATTGTTTTGCATAATAAGATCGATATTGCTGCCCGGTGTTTTTAATATCTTACGCAAGTTTATACCGATAAAATTATACCTCAACTCATTGGCATCGGTAGCGGTAGAATCTTTATTAATTTGCTTTAACCTGTTTAGGCGCTGTATGCGCTCTATTTCGATGGCGTTGGTATCAATGCCGTTCTTATCGGTGCCAAAAATGGCCACGTTGTCCCTTTTTAGCGATCCTCCGTCTGCATCAGCAAATGCGGTTAAGCCCCCCGCACGGGTAATCAGGTCAGATATCTTCTCGTTTTTAAATTTAATGGCGTAGTAACCCGGGTAAAGCACCTCGCCTTCTACTTTTACTATGCTTTGCTTTTCGTATCCGGGCAGGCTGTATATCGATACGATATCAAAAGGCTGTAGTTTAAAGTTAGCACTGCTGTTTTTTAATTGCGGGTCTACATCAATATTAAAAACTTCTGCCAATATGCTGGTTGTTGAATTTGGGTCGCTGTTGTTGGTACGGCGCGCCACTTCAATGCGCCTGGCGCTTGCGCCATCGGCAAAGCCGCCGGCTTTAAGTATCAGGTCTTCAACTGTCATGTTCTCGGCGTAAGGGAATTCGCCCTGGCTGCGCACCTCGCCTTTTATAGTTACTCGGTACTCGTCGCGCAGGTCGGTAATGGCAGCTATGGTTACCACGTCCTCGCGCTGCAACAGGATATCGGGCGCGGTTTTATTCAGAACCGCGTTTACGTCGAATGACAACAGTTCGAGACTGTTATCGGCCTTAAGCCTGGCAATGCTACCGCGGCCACTGAAAGCATCTTCGCGCAGGCCAGCTGCGTTTTTTATCAGCTGCGAAAGCGTCAGCCCTTTCTGCAACTCATACTCTCCGGGGCGGAAAACCGCGCCATTTATAGTAACGCGATTTTCAAACCGATTGAGTATCCGTTCCACAGTAAATTTATCACCGCGCAGTGGGATGTAATTTTTATAATCGGCCTCTACCACATCGGTAATGCGGCGTTGCTGATCGCTTATCTGCGATACTTTTATGCGGGCGGTGTACGCTTCGTTGCTAAAGCCACCTGCAAAACGCAGCACGTCCTGCAGGGTCTCCCCTGCCAATACTTCGAATAAAGCGGGGTTTTTCACCTCGCCGGCCAGTTGTACGCGGGTACGGTAAGTAGGTACGCGTACAATGTCCTGATCTTGCAGGCCGATGTTGTCCTTTTGGTCGCCTTTTACTAGAAAGTCATACACATCCAGGCGGCGGATGATGCGGTTATTTCGGATAATCTCTATCTGGCGAAACGTGCCATTTTCGCCTGGGCCGCCCGCTGCATACAAGGCATTGAAAGCTGTTGCCAGCGACGGCAGCGTATAAGTTCCGGGCTTCACTAGCTCACCCACTAAAATTACTTTTATGCTGCGGATATTTCCCAGGCTCACCTGTACGCTGGTACCGCGCCCAATGGCATAATTACTGGCCGCCAGCTTGCTTTTTATAGATGCGGTTGCCTGTTCTATTGTTTTGCCCGATAGGTTGAGTACTCCCACTCCCGGTATATTAATATTGCCCTCAGGCGATACCTCAAGCTTCCAATTCACCAGCGATGCCCCGTAAACGTTGATGTTCAGCTGATCGTCGGGCCCTAATATATAGTTCACGGGGGTGGCCAGTTTAAGGTTTGGCTCGAAGGTGATATTGCTGTTGCGGAACAGGTTGGCACCGAATATTTTGGGTGTGAACAAGCCGTAAAGTTTATCACCGGCAGGCGTATTGTTAGTATCGGGCTGGTAGTTGAGACCGCGGGCTACCGATGGCTCCTGGGTGCTAGGTTGAGGGGCACCTGCTGTTTTACGCAGGGCAGCGATGCGGGTTTGCAATAGCTGGCTTTGGGTAGACGAAAGGCCACGGGCCTGCAAGGTTTGCAGCAAAGCAGCATCAGACAATCCCGAGGCTTGCGCCTGTTGCAAAGCCTGGCGCAACTGCTCGTCAGACAGATCGTTTACGTTTACGCCAGAGAGGTTCTGCGGGATGCTTTGCGCATTTGCCGGGCTAATGGATGCCAGCCACAATAAGGTAACGAAAAGGATAAAGTAGGGTTTCAATAGATGCATATGTTTCTAAATAACGCTGCGCTTAGCTGTAAACAGGGTTAAATAAGCACTATGGGCGTAGGCAGGGTGCTTAAAGCGATAATTAAACATTTTATCGGCAGAGCTGTTTAAGTGTACAAATATATATTAAATTTTGAAGCTAACCGCAAAAGTTAACGATGCCAAACTTAACCAAAGACGCGCCGAATTGTTTGTCGGAAAAGTGTTAATTATTAATAATGCGCCAACAAAAATGGCAAACGGCAGTTAAAAGCTTAATTTTGAGCGATGAATTATTTTGAATTTTACAACATTGCCGAAACCTTTAGCCCACATGCGGCGACTGTGAAAAAGCAGTTCTATGCTTTCAGCAAAAAATACCATCCCGATTTTTACGCCAACGAAGATGATGCCCGCCAGCAGGAAATATTGGAGCTATCTACCTTAAACAATAAGGCCTACCAAACATTTTCCGACCCGAATAAGCTTGCAGAATACATCCTGAAGCTGCATGGATTGGTAAATGAGGGCGCAAAACCGCAGCTGCCTGCAGATTTTTTAATGGAAATGATGGATGTGAACGAACGCCTGATGGAAGTTGACGACACCCGGCAGCTGGCCGAAATAACCGCAGAAGTACTTGCCATACAAGGCGATATGGACGAAGAAATGACGGCTGCGACCAGCGGATACGAAAACCTGGACGATAGCGCGAAAGAAGACAGGCTCAATAAAATCGCAAATATTTACTACAGGCAAAAATATCTGTTGCGAATTAAGGAGAGTTTGAATACATTTGCATCCCGCTTCTGAGCAGTATATGGCCTCAGATAAAAGCATGCCCAGCTGGCGGAATTGGTAGACGCGCTGGTCTCAAACACCTGTGGGAAACCGTGCCGGTTCGACTCCGGCGCTGGGTACTAACCGGATTCAGGTTAGGAAAGAGAAAGGGTTGCTTACAAAAAGCAACCCTTTCTCTTTTACTTTCAGTACGTTATAGTAGAATACGGATCCATAAAAGCGGCTCTAAACATATCCCCCCTATGGTAGCTTCAGGATCAATCTTTCAGGAAAGGATAATCGGTATATCCCTTCTCACCTCCACCATACATTGTAGTTCCGTCCGGCATATTCAGTTCAGCATTCAATTCAAACCGTTTAGGCAAATCGGGGTTGGCCAGAAGTAATGAGCCATAAGAGATTACTTTAGCGATCCCTTTTTCCAGTTCTGCCTCCCCACTATCTTTATTGAACCCGCCATTGGCGATGACCAGGTGTTCACTTATGCTACCGAATGTTTCTACAGCATTCTTAGGATAGTGAGGGTAATTATCCAAAGGGAACAAGCCATTCATCAGATGAATATAAGCCAGTGGCAATTCATTCAATGCTTCGATCAAAGGTTTGAATTGAGCAACAGGATCACTGTTTTCTATATTGTTATAATAAACAGTTGGCGATAATTTAATGCCAACTTTATCGCTTCCCGACGCATCAACCAGTTCCTGCATAACTTCCAGCACGAAGCGGTTCCTGCTCTCCACGCTTCCACCATACTCGTCGGTGCGAAGGTTGGCACTTTCTGATAAAAATTGGTTAGGTAAATATCCGAATGCTGCATGTAGTTCAACACCATCAAAACCGGCATCGATAGCATTCCTGGCGGCCTGACCGTAATCCTTTACGATCTGTTTGATCTCTGCCGTAGTTAATTCCTGAGGCGTTTCGTAATCTTTTAGTCCCTGAGAGGTGAAATGCTGCTGCCCTTTTATCCCGACCGCGGACGGTGCTACCGGAAGTTTCCCTTTTCTATCCACAGAATGCCCAACGCGTCCGGTATGCCAAAGCTGTGCATAGATCACGCCTCCTTGGTCATGAACGGATTTTGTCACTTTCTTCCAGGCATCAATTTGCTCCTGGGTGTACAAACCGGGAGTCAGAGGGCTGCCCAGCGCCTGTTCCGAGATATTGATAGCCTCCGTAAGGATGAGTCCGGCACTGGCACGTTGTGTATAGTATAATACGGTCAGGTCTGATACGACGCCTTCGCCATTGGCACGGCTGCGGGTCATAGGTGCCATCGCGATGGCATTCTTCAATGTTTCTTTTCCTAATGTTATCGTTTCTAATAATTTCATGATTTCTTTTTTATCTTATTGATATCTGTAAATTGTACTGTTGATTTGGAAAATGTTTCTCTAGACCAGCCTATATGTTATTGGCCTACTACAAGAACAACTTTACCGTTGCTCCCACCAGCGGACACATAATCCTGGGCTTTCGCAGCTTCTTCTAATCTGAATGTTTTTGCAACGATGGGACGGAGCTTGCCTTCTCTTACTAAATCCAAACCCGCGGTCAAACTATTGGCTGAGATATTGGAACTGATAAATCGTGCGTCAACCTGGTACTTTTTCGCTAATTCGGTAGAAGGCGGGGTTACTATACTGAATAATTTACCTCCGGGCTTTAACACCTCAAAAAGTTTATGCTGAGATTCGCCGCCAGCGCAATCAGCTACCAGGTCAATATCCTTAGCCAATACGGTAACGTCTTGCGATTTATAATCTATCACCTCATCTGCACCAAGGCTTTTTACCAACGCTATGCCTTGTCCTGATGCCGTAGCTATGACATAGGCCCCGGCGTTTTTTGCCATTTGTACCATGGTGGCTCCTGTTGCGCCTGCAGCCCCCTGGATTAAAACTTTCTGACCATTCGATAACTTCCCCTCATTAAACAATACCGATTGGGCAGTGCCTATATTAACCACCAGAGAGGTTGCCTCTTCGAAGGTGGTATTGGTAGGTTTTAGGGCAACGTGGCTCTCATTTACCAGCACATACCCGGCATATCCTCCTGTTGAAGACACAGCGATCACCTGATCACCTGCTTTAAATTGGGTTACTTTTTCTCCGGTGGTGATAATAATCCCTGCTACATCTGCACCTGGTACAAACGGCAAATTGACAGGACGGATCTTTTGCATAATTCCATTGCGTAATTTGATATCCAAAGGATTTACGCTGGCTGCTTTAACTTGAATTAAGACTTCGTTTTCATTTTCGATTTCCGGCTGAGGGATTTCTACCACCTCGATCACATTGGAGTTGCCGAATGCCTTGTATTGTATTGCTTTCATCATTTTTCACTTTGTCATATTAATCATACAAACAAATGTAGAAGTTAATAAATGGGTAAAATACCCGAAAAAGACACAAGAATAGTCCTATCCGACAATCGATATTGATATGAAAGAAAAGAAGCTTTATAAAGTGTAGGAGAACTTCTTTGGTGTAATGCCATACTGCTTCTCGAATAATCGGCTGAAATGGCTAAGGTTTGAAAACCCCAACTCGTAGCCAACCTCAGAAACGGAATGTTTAGCCTGTTTCAACAGAAAAGCGGCTTCTTCCATTCTGGCCTTCTGATAGTAATTATAGATCGCATCACCAAATGTTTGCTTAAAAAGCTGCTTAAGTTTCGTTTCGCTCATCGAAGCGATTATAGCTAATTCACTTAAAACCGGCGGGGTACTCAAATCACTCAATATTTCGTTGCGAATAACCAAAAGTTTTTCTGCATCGTTACTATTTATATTTTTAAAAGTCGTGTTCTCCCTTAGCGACAACTTACTAAAAAGCAGATACATTAATTCCTGTACCTTAATTTGCACGTAGAAATTGTTCATCGAGTTATTCATATCGACGGATACAATATTTTTAAGCAGCAACTGCATTTCAGGATCCAAACTTTCGAAAAAGAGAAAGGATGCATTTTCCGCCGTAATGGTTTGTATAGTATGATTAGGCTTTTCAATAGATAGCACCGAGCGTAATCTGTTAGCGGTAATCCCAACTACTACGTATTGAATGTTGCTGCCGGCAGGAAAACGAATTTCCGTGCGCAAATCATTAGAGGACAGGAGTATGGAAGAATCATTTTTTTGTGAGCATGGGATGTTTTCCCCGGTATTACATTTTACTTCAAGATCTTCCCTGTTATTATAAAAGAAAATGGTACGTACATCATTAGCTATTGCAGCCGGATTGCGTTTAACAATCAGATCTTCCTTCAATACATACCGGTGGATCGTTAATTTAAAATCGTCCCCAAACCCAACTTTACGTACATAACCTTCTCCAAGTGCCTTCGGGATTTGCAATACATTATCCCTTACAGGCGCATTGATCTGTTTTGAAAACAGTGTTATAAAGTCAAAACCCGGGGCTGTCGTAAATTCAAAAATCATTGCAGGAAGTAAAAATTAATACATCTAAGGTTATTTAACTCTCTTAAGTTTAAGTCAGTATATTAACATTTTAATAATTTAGATTTTAATTCCACATTTTAAAGGCACATCCCTTTTTCTAAAATACCATAGTAAGCATCTTGCCAGCAAAATATACACAGCGAAAATACCTACTATGGATTAAACAATCTATTCTTCGGTATCTTTAGATTTGCTTAACTGCAAACAATCATTCTCGCAAAGCTTTGACAATGAATTTCTTTTACTTTCATTATCCGTATAACATCGCTTGTACTTGATTTTAAAGCCTCTACTAATGTGGTTTTCGTTCAGGAACAATTTGATATTGGCAATTGCCTTCAAATCATCCAGAAACTTATTGCTGCGCAGGGGGCCAGGGGTACATTAAGTTGACATAGAAGACTGTAAGTTAACTACTTAGGATGAGTTGTCTAGTTCAGACCGGACTACCCCGCCCCTAACGCAGCGGCTTGGAATAAATTCACCCCAAAACAGAAAACCCTCTTTAAATTGCTTTAAAGAGGGTTTTCTTTGTATTGGTATCGCTTTCTGTCGGGATGGCAGGATGAGTATCCCACCCCTTAAAGGGTTGATTATGTTAAAGTTATCAAGTTAAATTTAGGAAACGGTAACCGAATGTGTCTCATTTTATTAGACTTCGTTTGATTGCATTTGAATCTTTAAAGCACTCGTAACAGATAGTCAATGAACTTGTTATACAAAAACAATAAATGTTTTACTATTAAAGAAGGCATTTTTACATGAAGTTTTGTACTCGATGAACCTTATGTAATTTTCATAATCAGGTTGTTAATTGTCAGCGTTTGTAGATAACAGCAAAATTTCTTCTGGACGTTTGTTCACGATGAATTTTCCCAATAGGAACATGTATGATAAAGATAAATTGACACGAAATTACCGTTATAATAATTTCATTCACGTTATGTTAAACCCAGTTTATTATGTTTGTAACGCAATTTGCTGCCCGCAAGATCAACTTTAATGTTGTTTGGGCCTTACAGATAGGATTGGCTATTGGAATGCTAACATTTGTTATTCGTATGGTTTCGTAATTGTATTCCGAGGCAATTTTTTAATGTTTTTGCTTCAATTTACCTTTAATTTTGTATAACCCGCAGCGATCAGTAGCATATTTCTCCTGAGCTCGTTTCTTCCAGGTTTTTCAGCCGGAAGATTTTCCGTGCGATCATTTGCTGTTACAACCCACAACAACGTCGCCCTGAAAACTTATCAATTTTTAAATAAAAATTTTTGAGGACCAAAAGATGTACTATGCGCGATCAGCCAGCCAAACAACCGGTGCAGCAGTACGATCACGAAGCAGCACACGACGACCGGAACAAAGTCGGATGCACCGACTACAGCGCGGCTCATGATCGCACCGAGCGAGATGGTAATGATATTATCCAAAGGCGTACGCACGCCGAACGAGCGTCGGCCCGATACACGGATCAGGATAAGCGCGATGAAAAACATGACAATGCCCCGGCTGCTCATTTGCAGTGCGTTAAGGTCCTTACCTTCTCCGAAAATTTTGATCAACAGTTCCATAACATTTTAGTTTGAGGTCAATAATTGACTGGCCTGTTTTGCAGATAGCCTTTCAGCAACACGGAACTTTTTTCCGGCTTGCTCATTATAATTGTTAAAAAACGCTTCCAGTTGGTTCACTATTCCATCGGGCAACTGTTCCAGCGTTTGAATATCAGCAAACAACTGGGAAACATCCGGTATGCCTATAAAGCGGTCATTCCGCATCCTTTCCCCGTCGCACTCAGTTTGCTCGGCCTTGAATGCACCGACGATCCGGCAATCAACCAGGCAACCTGGAAAGGTGGAACTTTCCGAAACTATGATGATGTCCAGCGGATCGCCGTCTTCACCTTTAGTGCCGGGAATCATCCCGAAATCGAAAGGGAATACCAATCCGGCCGGGAGGATCTTGCTCAGCTTAAATCGCTTTTCTTCCGGGTCATAGTCGAATTTTTGGTTATAGCCCTTTGGGCATTCAATCATGGCGGTAACCATTTTTTGTTTTTTCATAGCCTGCCTCCTTTGTATACTGTTAGATAAGATTGATAATAACTTTTCATTTTGATGGCATATATTTCAACTGTACTTTGTCAGACAGCAGTGCCGCGTTGAAAATTTGTAATCAGCCAGCTTCCTCATCACCTCCTTGTTTTGGTTTACGGTTGGCAGTTTTCCTTCTTTGATTTTCTTCAGCGGCATCGATTGAATGCGTGCTGGTAATATCGCTGTCCTTTTCAGCCAGGCCCGACAACCGGATATAAAATTTATAAAGGTGGTCCAGTTCCACGAATGGTCGGAAGATTAATCTTCCGACTTTTTTGTTTAGAGATGTGTTGTTTTTTTTTATTTAACTATCTGATTGTCAATTATTTATTTGTTTTTATCGTTGATTTTAAGTATATTAATGCTGTAAATCAAAGAGATATGGCCATTTTCAAAGATCATAGTATCACCGTAAAACAGCTCTTAGGCTTCATTCCCGAGGCCTTAATAGCAAATTTGTCGCTTACAACTAAGATCGATCATTACGCAAAGGTTCTGCACGGGAACAAGCTGTTTTATTTGCTGCTCTACGGCATTTTGGAT
>NZ_JBFUEA010000020.1:0-79090 GCF_056404435.1 Mucilaginibacter sp. P2_D11 | reverse complement strand
AACGAAATGTCCATGAAATGGCGGCCCAGGTGGAACAAAATGTAAGAACCATACAGCGCTGGATCGATCATTATAGGAAGCACCGTCTAGCTGGTATTATCCCTAAGCCTGTTGGTATTAATGCTGCAATTGAAGAACGTATTAAAATAACCCGGACCAACCTTGTTAAGATATTGCATGAATCACCTGCATTGCATGGTATAAACCGAACCTCCTGGCGCCTGGAGGATCTGGCAGCGGTTTACGAAAAAACTCATGGGCAATCTATTGGTGCAATGACTGTATCAACACACCTGAAAAACCTGGGTTTCGGCTTTCGAAAATCAAGAGAAATTTTGACGAGCCCTGACCCTCTATTCCGGGAGAAATTAGATGGTATAAAAAAAATACTTGCAAATTTGGGTAAAAAAGAGAAATTCTTTTCTGTTGATGAGTACGGGCATTTTTCAGTAAAACTAAAGGGCGGCCGCACGTTCACTAAAAAAAACGTAGTTGTGCCGCAACTTCAGCGCAGCAAAGGCTGGCTAATTGTTACAGCCGCACTGGAATTATCAACCAATCAGGTTACGCATTTTTATTCCCGGCATAAGAATACGGAGGAAATGATCAAACTGGTCGATATATTATTGATGCAGTATGGCGATCAAGAGAAAATCTTTTTTTCCTGGGATGCGGCCAGCTGGCACGCCTCTAAAAAGCTTTATGCTAGAATCGAGGAAATCAACCTGGACACCACTACCCCACAAGTAGAACTTGCCCCATTACCAGCTTCCGCCCAGTTCTTAAATGTCATTGAGTCGGTTTTCAGCGGTCTGGCAAAAGCAGTTATTCACAATAGCGATTATGATTCTGTTGAAGCTTGTATGGTAGCTATCGATCGGCATTTTGCGGAACGAAATCAATATTTCCTAGCGCAGCCAAAACGAGCGGGAAAAATGATTTGGGGCATGGAAAGGGTTAAGCCGATTTTCGATGAGGCAAACAACTGTCGTTATCATAATATGAGGTAATCGTTATGCCCGGCAATTGTCGTCTTTGCTTAATTTATATAAAATCTTTGAGGTATTTATGGATAGCGATGGATATCTGTTTGACTTTCTCAAAACCAAATCGGTCACATGGATAATGTTATTTTCAGCAATTCCGCTGTCAGAACTTTCCAGTAAAGTTGTTCAGGTCATTGAGACGGAATATAAGTCCAGATCATTTTGGGTGATTTCGGATGTAACTGGACATCCCCGCGTGCTTTACCATAGTGTTCCTTTCCCCTTAGACCAGTGAGTTGTGTTAAATTATGCCAATTTTAAATATTAAAATCAACAGGTTAAGCATCGTCAAGATTTAACGGAACGCCCTGAACTCTTTTCCGGAACGCGTTGATCAATGGCCCCGGAATATTCAGCGTGGTAGTGATTTCTTAGATAATGTTCAGTTATCCATTGTTGACCTAATCTAAGTATGATTATCTTTGTTAAGAGTGTTACGAGCACAAGACGTCACTCCGCAGAATTCTTCAGCGAGAGGATCGATTAAGATGATTTATTTGTTTTCTAACGCAGCCGACTTAATATTCGGTAGTGTTTTCCGACCTTGTAAAAAATAATTGCGAATATGGCGTATATAATGGTCGACGTTGAATGTGATGGTCCAATACCAGGCGACTACTCCATGATTTCTTTTGGCGCAGTGATCGTTGACGAAACTTTAAAAGAAACATTTTATGGTAAGCTAAAGCCCATTTCGGACAAGTATTTGCCGGAAGCGTTAGCTGTTTCTGGTTTTAGCAGAGAAGAAACTTTATTATTCAATTCGCCTTTAAATGTAATGACTGATTTCGCGGAGTGGATAGCTGCTAAGAACACTGGAAAACCAATTTTTATTAGTGATAATAATGGGTTCGATTGGATGTTTATTTGCTGGTACTTTCACCATTTCTTAAATTCAAATCCGTTCGGTTATAGTTCACAAAATTTAGGTAGTTTTTATAAAGGTATTTTTAAAGACACATCCAAGAACTTCAAACACCTCCGCAAAACCCGCCACTCCCATAACCCTGTTGATGATGCCGTAGGTAATGCCGAAGCATTTTTAGAGATTATCAAGGAATATAAAATAAAGATTTCCCTATAGCATCGCATAAAAATGCGATGTCGTAACCTAAAAAATAATTTATTTGTTTTTTAGGTTACGATGTTGTATATTTGAATATGGAAAATTTATTAGGATTAAAGCTTAAAGATTTGCGGGAGAGCATGAACTTCTCCTATCAGCAGTTAGCTGATCAGGTCGGGGTAGCCAAGCAATCTATTTTTAAATTTGAGAAAGGCCATTCCAAACCCGGTGCTGAAACTTTACTAAAGTTGGCAGAGTTGTTTAACGTGCCTTATTCCTTTTTTTACGAAAGTGCAGTCGCTGGTTTAAACTTTGAGAATATCAGGTTTAGAGATGCCCACAAGATTTTTAATGTAGAAAGCCATCTTAAGGAGGTGACGGATACCGTGATTGATTATATATCTAAATTTTGGGAGTTAGAAAAGATCATGGGGTATGTTCGCCAGTTTGAAAACCCATTGGAGGATATGGTAATCAACACCGAAAAAGACATTGAGAAGGCTGCAAAAGTTTTGAGGAAGCGGTGGAAGATTGGTAATTCGCCAATTTTGGATGTTGTTGAAATGCTGGAGTCTAAGGGGATATTTGTGGTGGAGGTAAGCCGGGCTGAGGATTTCTGTGGATTAAGTGGACAGTTAAATAAAAACATACCTATAATCGTTTTGAATGAGAGGTCGTTAACGCTTGAACGTAAGCGCTTTACAGCCCTTCATGAGCTCGGCCACGTCGCATTAACGTTCGATGAAGGTTTTTCGAATGATAAGATTGAGTTTTATTGTAATTTCTTCGCCGGCGCAGTGCTAATTGTTGATGAGGCATTATATGCTGAGTTTGGTAAAAACCGCACTTTAATATCGTTGGCTGAACTGAAAAGGATCAAAGAGCTTTATGGTATTTCTATACAAGCTATTATTATTAGGGCCAGGCAAACTGAATTTATTGATAGCAGGACTTATAATGATTGGTGGCAGGCATATAACGAGTGGTATAGTGGTGGCGATAATACCAATGATTTTGGTCGTTTTAAATGCCAGGAAAAGGCGACCAGGTTTAACAATATGGTTACACAAGGAGTAACTGAAGGGCGTCTGTCGTGGTCTAAGGCAGCGGAGCTGAGTGGGAAGAAAATAGATAATTTAAAGAAGGAACTGAATGTTTTAAATTTTAATGTAAGGAACTAATGTTTATAATAAACGATATGGAATTGCTGTCCCGAGTGGGTAAATACAATATTTTGAGTAGCATACTGTTGCAAAACAGCATTTCTATATCTGCTATTAGGTTAAACGAATATAGTTTTATGTTAAAAAAACAGATTCAAATATATACTGCTTTACAAACGGAGCACCCGGATGATGGGTTTGATGTTTGGGTGGCAGGGAAAAGAAGTAATGCTTCTATTGGTGACCTTAGCTCTATATACATCGCTCAAACACAAGATTTATCTATAGTGCTTTCCGATGAGGATCAACATTTGTCGGTATTGGCTAAAGCAGCTAAGGTGGTTAGCGTAAACTTTGATGAGTTTATACGCAGGACTGTTAAAGACCAGCACATGCTACAAATTTATAATTTAATTAAAAGAGCCGCATAAACACATGGATACAACATAAAAAAAGCCGACAAGAATAGGCTTATCGACTTAAGATGAAGCGGAACTTCATTAGATTGTGCAACCAAATATACATCTATTTGGATATCTACAAAACTCTCCCCTCCTTTTTTAAGAGATAAATCTGTAATGTTTTTATTACCGCAAGGTCAGGAATGGTCGCGCGGGCACAAATTTCGGGCAAAGAGCCTGAACAGGATACATACGTTTTAAATTTTAACAAAGGAGGAAATTTTATGAGTCAGCTCACAACGCACTCAACATTACATAGCCGCATGTGTTGCTTTGTAGATTGGATCGCACCTGATCCGGATAAAAAGGAATATAATACATCACAAGCTGATACGCTTACTGAAAGGGTAATTAAAAACGCCAAAGACGATGGAGTAACGGTAGTTAGTACGCCTCGCGGTGGTTCAGATGCCAAAGAAACAGGTTTACGCAGGCACTACATGGGGCATTCGGAGGTGGATGGTTATGATATTGATATACCGATGGTGATCAAACCCGAGGATGCCGACGGTAAAAAACTCGAAGAGCTTTTAACCAAGTTCGAAAAGTACGTCAGAAAGTCTTACCCCAACTCAACCATAAATATTACCAATAGCTCTGTAAACCTGATATTATCAAATGACCTGGCATTTGATGTCGTGCCTATGCAGGCTACCAGTAAGATAGATGAGCAAATATTAATAAAGAAAAGCGGCGATAAGCTAAAGACCTCAGTACAAAAACATCGGGAGTTTACGACCAGCCGGACCAAGGCAAGTAAGGCCTCACCAGGGCGTGTTAAGTATAACGAATGCGTCCGCCTGATGAAATGGTGGAAAGAATTTCAGGCTGATAGTTCTTATTACTTAGACTATGAGGAATCAACAGGGGTCGATAACCGCCCCCCTACCGCGCTCATAGACTGGTTGACAGCTTTTGCCTTTGACAAACTGGGGGTAGAAAAGACCTATGCTGAAACCTTAGCAAGGTGGTTCAGCTACCTGGCCAATATTGTAAGAAATCAAAAACCGGTTTATTTTACTGATTATTATTCAGCACCTAATATTTTAGGTATGACAGGTTGGGTAGTCTTGGACCCCGTAAATAGCGGCAATAATATAACTGCAAAATGGGATAAAAATAAGCTGAACGAATTTGCTACATGGTTTGAAAATGCGCGCGATAGCTGGAACAGAATTATTCGCTATAACATAGATGGCGAAGACCAGCTTGCAACTGATGAGTTAGTTAAGTTATTTGGTAACCCTTTTAAAAATCACTGCGATTAAGGAGAAATTATTATGTCAGATACATACGTTAATAGTGCAACTAATACCTACACAGAGGCAAGAGCCCGTTATGTTATGGGGAAAGTATATGAAGACCTGATTGGCCTTATGACTGCGGATTTAATAACCAAAGATTACGCCGATAAGACACGCAGGGAGCTACTATACCTATTGGATAAAAAAGTGCTTAAATCTTTTCAACTGCAATTTAAGGATGCATACGGCCGTGAAAAAGGCGGTATACACTATGAGGTTCGTGCAGACTCAACAATCGCGGTAGATGACCAGACCGGAGGAATAGATTTTTGGGGGCTAGATGGTATAACAGTAAATCTATTTATAAAAAAAGACCCTTATTCACCGAACCTGGCTGAAGTTAATCGTCAGCTTATAGCGTGGGGCTGGGGTAGTGGAAGTGCCTTAACTGGAAGTGCAACTTATGCAAAATCTTATGCAAGCGGTGGTTTTGGTGTTCAACAATCAATTATAGGAAAATGGTAGACAACGCAATTAGGTTAGCAGAGGTAATTCATCCTAACAAAGATGCAAAGAAAGATTTTACGTCACTTGTAGGGATCGACCATCAGAAAAAAGAATTACTCACAACACTGGAATTGTTGCTTGATCAAAGCAAATTAGTGGATTGGGAGAAGAAACATCATCACAAAGGCTTGCCTATTATGTCGCTGCTTAAAACCAGTAACCCGCTAATTATCTTATCGGGAGAGGTAGGATGCGGTAAAACTGCTTTGGCGCAATGTATCGCTACCCCCTTATCGGAATTTCTTGGCACGCAGGTTAAAGTATTTGAAACTCCATCGAATATTAGAGGAGGAGGCTTAGTGGGCGAAATCTCAAACCGGATCACTGAGGTATTTGAATCTGTTAAGGCTAAATTGAAGGATAATGAGGCGGGCTTGTTAATTATTGACGAAGCAGATGATATCGCTACCAGCCGCGCCCAAAATCAGGCGCATCACGAAGACCGGGCAGGACTGAACGTACTCATAAAACAAATTGATGCTATTCAAAAAAGCAAGAAAAAATTAGCGGTTATTATGATCACCAACCGCATGACTGTTTTAGACCCAGCTGTGCGCAGGAGAACAAGTTTACACTTGGTGTTTGACCGGCCAAATACAGAAACGCTTGCTGAGGTGTTCAATTGGATATTTACTGGTGTGGATATGAATAAAGCGCAGTTAAATGACTTGATAAAATATTGCACAAGCCAAACTATACCATATAGCTTTTCAGACCTGATCCAAAGAGTTGCCAAGCAGACACTCTACCGTTCGGTTGAATTAAAACAACCTTTTAGCATAGCGTTGTATACCGAAATTTTAAAATCAACAGAACCAACCCCTTTATTGGGCGAACACAAAATCAATTAAAAAACAACATGGCAAAAGGATATATCATATTGAAGCACCAGGTTTTTGGTGAAATTACAGATGAGGAAGTATTAGCGTTTTTACCCAAAGATGCTGGGGTTCCAGTATATAGAATATTCGATATCAAAAGGGATATCATCAGCATGGACAAAGTTCATCTGTTGGATAATGTTGAATTTCGGATCTATCAAAAGAACCTCGTTGATAATGAAATAAAACCATACATCACTGCAAACCCCGACCACAAGGTATTGTATTTTGGTAAGGCTACTATACCACTTGCCTTGCACTTGGGTTATTGTTTCGGGTCATGGAAGGATGTTGAGGTCTACCTGTTCCATAGGGAACAGATGACCTGGGATTGGCGAAATGATGACGAGAGGCCCGTATTGCCGGCATCTACCAACTTCGTGTCCGAAACGTTTAATGCACCAATTGATGTTATTTACAAGGTTGAGGCTACCTACCTTATGCAGGATGCGGACATGCAGGAAGTGGTTGACGGGGCCAGTAAAATAATTGGCTTGACTTTAGAACAGCCGGGTAAAGATGTTTTTAGAAGTCAGGATCAATTGAAGGCTTTCGCTCACCAATTTTCACTTGGCCTGGACTCTATAGCTAACTATTTACCAGATACAGATAAAATCCACCTGTTTCCTACCGTGCCGGTAGGGCTTGCTTTTTTAATGGGCACCAAAATTAACCCGCTCCTATCAAAACCTATTGTTACCTATCAGTTTGATGCGAACAAAACACCTAAAAATGAACAGGTGCTAATACTACAGGAAACGCCGGAAACCGAGGCCAACATGACCGAAGAAGATATCAAGCTGATCAACGAAATCAAAGCAGAGTTTAAGGCAGAAATGGAAAACAAAATTGCGCCGTTCGCGCAAAACAAAGCTCAGGAGAAAGAACGCCAAACTGAAAAATTCAGTTGGGTAAGACAGTTGTTGCCTGGTGGTGATTACAGCGAAATGGAAAAAGGCTATTGGAAAGCGATGCCAGATCTTGCTCAAACAATTATCAAAACTTCTACATTATCGTTAAATACTGATAAGGCAGATGATGGTTTTCATATTAATGAAGATGATGAGTGGCAGATCAATGACCGCTTTATTTTCAATATTATGAACAGGCTTGAACGTGATAAGGCAAAAATACTAAGAGCATTGCGACTATTTATTTTCCATGAAGGGCTACATATTCATCAAAACCTAACGAATGCTACAGCAAACAATATAGGTCGTTTCCCTCGTGTCTTGGAAGAAGCGGATTATGTAGCGGATGTTTGGGCCATGTTACACGAATTTGCCTACTCGCAATCACACTACAATCAGGAAACGAAAAACGAAAAGGCCTTTTTCCGTCAGTTGATAGACGTGGCGACCAAAACGATGTGGGCATTTGACGACCTTGACCCCAATACCGATGAAATGCAGGTTAGACGAGTTAACCGTTACCTGATCTGGTATTGGAATTACATTCAAATAGAAGACAGGTCCTGTTCTTCATTGCAGGATGTGGTGAATATCTTAGCCAATAAACCAATTATCGAGATAAGGGGCTTAGATATTAGGGCGCAAGCTCAACGTACAATATTCCGGTTAACCGGTTACAAAGCAGAAGAATTAGAGATTGGTTACTTCCAGTTAGATGGTAAAATACTAAGGGCGTCTAACGCCGGAGGTTTTCAACTCAACGAACTCGTTAGGGGTTACAGGGAACGCGATGGCGAGAAGATATTAAAGCAACTCAAAGCCTTATTCCAATTAAACCGATAATCATGTTCCGCACAACACCCGATATTCGAAATCAAAACGAGATCAATTTATGGCTAAATCAAATTGGCGAAGCACTTGATCTCACGCCGGCGCAATACAAAGCGGTAGAAGAAAGGTATACGGCAGTAGCCAATTATCTCGCTTCTGACAATTCAAGCCTTAAGATCTACAAACCCGAGATCAAACCACAGGGTTCATTTTTATTGGGTACGATGATCAAACCTATCATGCAGGATGATGAACTTGATATAGATCTCGTTTGCCGGTTAACCGGCAAGCAGGCTTCGTGGACGCAATATCATTTAAAACATGCGATAGGTGATGAGTTGAAAGCGAGTGAGGTGTATAAACGAATGTTGGATGAGGAGGGCAATCGCTGCTGGACATTGCTTTACGCGGAATCGACGAAGTTCCACATGGATATCTTACCTGCAATTGTGGGGCAAGACCACTATTTGCTGATGGAACGCTCGTTTTCTGCGTTAGAAAGCAGACAAGTTGACCAACTGTCCATTAAAATTACCGATAGGCGTTTACCAAATCACAGAACAGAGGTAAGTCCAGAATTTTGGCCTAAAAGTAATCCTTTCGGTTATGCCGGTTGGTTCAATGATCGTGCTGCACTGTCTGAAACCAAAATGATGTCACTAAGGGAATCGGTAGAATCCTTGCCCGAACATGTTGCAAAAAAAGAACCTTTAAAACGGATAGTGCAAATTTTAAAGCGCCATCGCGATATGATGTATGGGGGTGACGAGGATAAACCAATATCCGTAATCATTACCACGCTTGCCGCAAAAGCCTATCAAAAGGAGGCAAATATCATTACTGCGTTATTGAACATTCTTGACAGGGTGGAATCGTTTATTGAACAGCGCCCTAGCCCGCAGCATGGCCAAACCATCAAATGGATTGGCAACCCGGTTAATGACGTCGAGAATTTTGCCGATAAATGGCCCGATGAACCCGCCAAGGAAGACAATTTTTATGCCTGGCTGGCTAAAGCGAAAGAAGATTTTTCAATTTTGAAAAGCGGTAATTTGGCTGAGATCGCACGTGTACTTAAAGCAGTCATCGGTACTACCGTGATCAATGAAACGGTACGGTCTACAGGGGTGAGTCGTCTTTTTTCGGAGAGTGTTATTTTAAAAAACTTTGATCGTTCACTATTGACAGTTCCCCATCGTGAAAAAGTCAAATGGCCCGAAAACTTAATATATAACGCGGAAGTTCAAGGCAGCTTTAAGCAAGGGAAAAAATACCATAGTATTTTAACCAATACAGTGATACCGAAAGATTGTTATATATATTTCGTGGCTAACACTAATGTGCCGCGTCCATTCGATGTTTATTGGCAGGTGGTAAATACTGGTCAGGAAGCAAGTCAGTCAGGCGGTTTAAGGGGAGGAATATATCCGTCAAAAACATTGGGCGTCGGTGGACTTAATCAAAGAGAGTATTCGTCATTTCGAGGTGACCATTGGATCGAATGCTTTATTGTTAAAAACAATATCTGTGTAGCGCGAAGCAGAGAATTTATGGTGTCTATTGCTTAATAACGTATGCTAAACAACAAAGGCTATTTTAAAAGTACTGGCAAAGATGGGCTGGATTATGAGTTAGAATATGTAATAGAAAATCAGCCAGACGCAATTGACCAAATCAATAGGTTGTGTTTTAAAACCGTTTTTGCCTGCTCGTCTGAGACAGATTGGTTTGATTTTAAGGTGACGTTTATAGGCATCAGTGAGGTAAAGGTCACAGATATGTTCCTACCTCAGAACCCATTGTACAGGGGGAAAGGTGTACCGGAAGCTTTGATTTTAGAAACAGCTAACTTGTTTCCTGATAGAGCCGTGATTTCAAGTTCTAATAAGTTTCCTGTTTTCAAACGTGAAAGTAGATGGCCGGCAGGAACAAAGGTTTGGGAACGATTGGTTGATCGGCGATTAGCCTTTTATGATGCAGATAAAGATGTTTTTAGGGTTATAAGCCTTAGCCAATATGATAGGGTTAAAAAAAAGTAACCAAGATTTAGGCATTTTGGGAAGTGCGCAAATAGGCTGCGTAAATGTTTTTTTTCTTTGTAAAGTTGATGTTTTAAGCCCACAATTGTGGTGGTTGGAAGTTAATCGAAATATAATAAATTCATATAGTATTAAACCTTAAATCATGTCTGTGAAAAAAATAGAAAACGCTTTTTACTTTGTCTTTGGCATCATCATATTGTGGCTGCTACTTGACCGAGAGGATAAGAAACAAGAGATTACTGCACTCAAAAAGAATATTGATGAAAACCAAAGCCTAAATGAGAAAATAAAAACCCAATTAAAAGACCTTATCCAAAATAACCATGACATTGATGTACAAGTGGCAAGCGAACTTGGTCAGATTGCGGCATTAATAGAGATTCAGCAGGAATCAGGCGCGATCCTAAAATTGGCCAAAATACTGGAAAACCTTTTCGGACAACTTTATACAACAGACAACCAGTTCAAAAACTGGCTGAAAACTAAGGGAAAAAATAAATCGGTATTTGCCGATTACATTGAATATGCCAAATTGCAAAAGGACATTTCTTTAGATGATTACCATATTCTGGGGCTTATGAAAAACATCCGAAATGAAGAAGCTCATGACCTAGCCGTTGTTAAAGAAAAGAGTAAGATCATCGTGTCATTTGTTTCCGGGATGACCCTTGTCCTAGGACTATCCAAGCTTGTAAAAAGCAGAAGCCTGATTGCAACCACGATCATTTAATGCTATGATCGTTAGCAAATAATTTAAAGGTGGTACATTATTTACAACCCACTATTATTTAAGAAAGTCAAGGTTTTATTATCGTCGTTAAATTGAGATGCTATTCCGATCCTGACAATGTCTAGAATGTTAACCAACAACAGATAACTATTTATTATCATCACTTTCAACCGAACATTTATCGCTTGGATAAATTAATCACTATGCTCACAAACCCTTTATCGAGGCAAAACGTATCGAATTTTAATTTCATGTAGCATGGATTTTATTCCTTTTTAGGCTGTGGCTCACTATCTCAATCGCCCAAAAAGCGGTTGGAAAAGCTTCCATTACGGGCGAGGTTTCATTTTTTACTAAAGAGTTACTCTGATATTAGCCTTTTGACAATCAGAGTGATTTGATTTTTTGGATGAAAAAATACAAAAGCCTCAAAGAGACTCAAAGTTCCGGAGGCATTCGCCCCAATAGCCCGACAAAAAATAATGCAGCGCCGCTAGGGCACTCATACTAAATAAATCATGGCGGCTCTGCGTTGCACGACCCATGCGAAATTCCCGGTGTCCGAGACCATCTGGTGGTGCAGGTAATAATGCTAATAGTATAAGTAAGACAGCATGCCAAAAGGATTAAGGTATTTAAACTAGTCAGATTGCCGACTTGCCTTCAAATTCGTCTTAGAGTCTGGGTGATAGTGCATCAGGACCCCATGAGCTAATCGACATGTTTCAGCATTTAAAGCCTGCATCTCGTTCTCGTCGTAGACAAATACGCTGGTCAGCAGGTAATACATCGTCATCCCGATATCATAAAGACCCACCTAGTTGCGCTGTAAAGCACCCTTGTCTTGCAGGTGTTTCGTGTCGAAAAGCTGATTTTGCGTCATTCAGCTCTAGTCCTCCCCATTAGCCGGCCAGTTTCGGAAGATAGCTGGCCGTCAACCACAGCGCTTTAGAGACTGTTGTTTCATGCGGGTTTTCTTTTTCATTATCAGTTGTAGGCATGGATTTTCTTATTAATTTACGCACAGCCCTTACTATGCATTTACATAATTAGCAAAGCGACAATTTACTTAAACCTTCCCGCAAATGAATAAAACTTTTCAGATCCAGGCCAGGACGGTGTGCTTGGGTAAGGGCCCGGCTGGCGACGAAGGTTACCTGCTCAAATCTGACACGAATTTTCACATCCCGATTTTTCAGCGCCCTTATTCCTGGGGCCAGCCCGAGATTGAAAAATTTGTCAAAGACCTTTTCAGTTCCTTCTGGGGAATCGGTCGGAGCGACACCTCAGAATCACTGTTCATCGGCACAATGCAATTGACCGAACCCAAGGCTAATGAACAATGGGCTAAATATTATGATGTAATCGACGGGCAGCAGCGCCTCACCACTTTCCTGGTGCTGATCCGGGTATTCCAGTTGCTGTATCCCGACCCGGACGAACTTCGGCCTTTGCCGACAGACTGGCTCCAGACCTCGGTAAGCAACGGGGCGCAGCAAGACCAGCTGGATGAATTTTTAAGGTGCACTTCGATTGATGGCCTTACCGGGGAAAAGGTCAACCGTTTCAAGATGAATGCCGGTTTGGCAGCAGCTTTCATCACCGAACAAACCGCTCCTTTTGAGGACCATGTGAGCGTGTTCCGCCCGGCCGACTTTATACAACACCTTCTGACAAATGTGTATTTCGTAATCATCGAAACGCAAGCCACGCTGACCAAAACACTCCAGATCTTTAAAGCAATTAATACGACCGGTCTTGACCTCAACGGTGAAGATATTTTTAAGCTCCGTTTTTTTGAATACCTGAAGGACCGGCAGCCGGGCAGAAAAGAGAATGATATATTTTTGGAGGTAAGCGCTTTGTATACCATGATCGAGGAAACCAATAAAGCCTATAAATGGCAAGCCTTATCCATGGCTCGGGCGCTCAGCGTCTATAAATACGTGCTAATCCAGCGGCTGCACCTACCCAATGTGCTTTTTGATATGGGAACGGATGCTTTTTTTGAGAACCTATTCGATGCCGTCAGCCGGAACGGGCAGCCCGAGCATTTTAAACGCATGGGCGAACCTGCACTTTCCTCCGCGGAGATCCATGATATCATCGCTGCCATGATCCGTTGGGAAGACCTGGATTACCCGACCGCTGAAGATGAATGCTTGGTCAATTTTGTCTGGAACTCGCGTTACGGGCGTTTCGACCTAATGAAACACATTTTCCTTTACCGTTACCGCGATGATCCGCAAGCCGGCGAAAAACTATTCCCTTTCCTTAAGTTGCTGACTAAACTATACTGGTGCTACAGCGTGATATTTCAGCGCCGGGTCTATTACCTGCTGACCTGGACCTATAACTGTATCGATGTGCTGATGGAACAGGACTATGAAAAGGCCCTCACGTTCATCCGCCAGAAATTATTTGACAATGATCAATACGGTCGCAATGTCAAGTGGGCAATTGGCCAATTGCTGGAAGGCGGCATCACAGCCAACTACCGGACCAAGGCGCTAATCTGCCGCCTGTCGGCTATGCTGGACGAGCAGTATCTGTCCAAAGACCATGAATTACAGAAAGCGATCCACGATAAGCTGTTCGGTGACAGCTTTGATGTAGAGCATATCCAGTCCGCTAAAGATTCGGACCTTCTCAATCGACCGGCAATCGCCAAAGCCTGGGAAAACGAGATCGATACCATTGGCAACCTGGTCGCGCTGGAGCAAAAAATCAACCGGGGTATCGGTAACCGCAAGTATGTCCTAAAAAAAGCAGCTTACCAAAGCAGTAAATATGCCTCGGTGCATTTGATCTTGAAAAACTATGCTGACTGGACCCGGGAAGATTGTATCAGACGCCAGCAAACGGAAAAGCAAAAACTGCTCAACTACCTTTTTGAATGATCGGGCAATCTCTTACCGTAGCGTCATCTGCTGCCCCTGGTATTTGATCTTCAGCGGCCGCACATCCGTCCTGATATTGGTATCCCTCACCCGCGCACAGTGCTACGTTGTGCCGATATCTTGTGTCCCAAATCTGACCTACCGTTTTGAAGCGCACCCCGTTAGTCAGATTTACCGTGGTGGTAAAAGTATGCCTGACGATATGCTAGGCTAGCAGTTTAGTCACTTCAGCTGCTTCATGATCTCTATTAATTACTGGTTAGCCTTTTGATTACTCATCAGCGGCAGCAGGAAGAGCCAGTCGGAGGTTCGGGGATGGTATTTATAAAAATCAATCAGCCCGCTGCGCCGGGTGCAGCAGGGGCACCCCTACTCGGCTATTGTTCTTAATACGATGTGTTCGTATCCAAGACCCGCCGTCCTCACCAATCAGCAGACTCTCCGGCCGCAGCTTGACCGAATCAGCATAGCCTGGTTTGAATACCTAGTGTCAAAAAATGGTATGGAGGTTTTAAGAAATTATTTCAAGCCGTCTGAGAATCAATATAATTACTGTACGCCAGCTATGATGAAGTAACAGAAGCCAAAACAATCGAGCAGCAAGACTCTTAGACCGGCAGCGGGAGAACACTACCTACCGCTTCCACGATTTTTTATTAAACAGGCTTTCCAAGTGATATAAAACACGGGATTAGTTGGAGGTTTTGCGGACCTGCCAGCACACCTTTTAAAATTCAATATTAAAAAAATGCATAACTTTACTTTTGTAAGCCATTAAACCTTAACCAATGAAACTATCCGTAAAACTTGGCAAGCCTAACCGCACCATTCCTGAACTATTAAAACGCGGGCAAAACCTAGATGGCCCTATACCGAATTGGGACGGTATTGCAGGCTCTGAACTTTACTATGGCCAGGCCTATGAAAGTGAGCCAATATGGAAAGGTTTTATTGAAAACGGAGCTGGTCAAATCTTGCCAGGGCTCATTAACCAAGGAGCGGCAGCGGTTTTGTTTATACCCAATGGTAACCGGTATCTTGTATATATTTTTGGCTATGGCTTCCTAAGTGTAAATGACGGGGTTACTGAATGGGATTTCGGTTTGAAAGTCGTACTCAACTCCATCAGCCCGAACGGTATTAAAAGTCTCGACTCCCATACCATCAGTCAAAAGGCAAAAAATAAACGGGTGCAAGTTGCAACCCAAGCTAGTATTGGGGAATTTGAAGTTGATATCCTTCAAGATTTAGTCAGCCAGATTTCTGGCAAAGCAGTCAATCAATCCTTTGCCAAAAGTTTGACGGGCGGAGGGACGCTAACACTGAATGTAGATATGACCGGCTCGTCAATTACCAGAAAAAGCGACGAAATCCTCAGACAATACGGGTTAACAACGTACCAGGCTAATTTTGAATGGATCGATTTTATCTCACCAGTAAAGGACCCTGCAATAATCGCCGCACTAGACCAAATGGTCAAAGACAATTTAGAGGCACTGATCGCCCATAATGTAGCCTCTGAATTCCTTCTGTCGTTTCCAGGCATCGTAGAAATCGAAAACATTGACCACATTACCTTTGGTGGTATAGGGTCCGATGTAGAATTTGATTGGGTAGACATCAACGACTTTGTTGCGGAATGTCAATCATCCGGGCACCAGACATTGACTAATATTGACACTATCCAAATCAACCTCCATGATGGCCATGGTAAGATATTCAAAAGTTTCCCGTTGATCAGGTGCTTAACAACGGAAGCTAGCTACCAGAACATAATCTATATATTGACAAGTGGGACCTGGTTCAAACTGAATGATGACTATTACGATACAGTTAGCCGTTTTTTTAGGGATTTGTTGACAAAACCAAGCGAATTCGTATCCGGCGAGCAAACAATCGAGAAAAATGAAACTGATTATTTGGCGCAGCCACTGCCAGCCGGTAGTGAACTTTTTGACCGCAGACTTCATAATCAACGAGGCACTTCCAATGCCATCGAATTCGCAGATGTAGTAAATGATAATACCGAAATCATACACGTGAAAGATGGCGCAAGCTCAGCAAAGCTAAGCCACCTTTTTAACCAGGGAACCGTCTCTGGCCGGCTGCTTTTAACTGATAAAAGTTTCAGGGCTGATTTTAGAAATAAGATCCGCGACGCTACTATAAAACGCCTTTTTCCTTTAGCTTCGGTCAACCCTGACAGGACAACTATCGTATTTAAGATACTAAGAAAGGGCCCCGCCTTTAACCTGCCGTTTTTTTCCAAGATCGTGTTATACGATACTTATCGGAAAGTAACGGAGATGGGGTATAAATTCCGGTTAGAGTGGGTGGAATATGTTTAACCTTTCTTTTCCAAGTAACCTTTTACTTTATTTCCGGCGTCAATTCCGTTTTGCTGTAACATTAAACTGACAAGATATTTTCAAAAGCTCTTCGATGGGTACCTTAATTGTACGATATAGAAAGTGCAATCAAAATGTTGGAGAGGCGGTAATTCACGCTGCCGACGTCCGGAACTACCTGCACTAAACGTTAAATAACAAAATATTTCACCGAATATAAATGGGTTTGTTAATTAAATGTAAACTTTTACTATTTTAACAGCTGCTAAATTATAATAATGGCGAATTACCTTATCACCATCGGTATTGACCACTACCAAAGCGATGTTTTCAGGGATTTTATTCATGGGAACTGCAGGTTGGATTGCGACCGATTTGCTGATACACTGGTAAATAAATTTGAGGGCTTCATACCTTATGCCGCCTTAAGGGACGAAACTGCAACATTGCAGGGCATAAAGGACACCTTACAAGGTTTTTTGGATACGGACCTGAACACGCCTGCGAACAACTTAGTATTATATTTTTCCGGGCACGGGCACATACTCAATCTTAGTTATGGTATCCAGTCAGGCTGCTGGATCCCGCACGGTTGTAAACAAGGCGCAGAGAATGAAGTTTTCGCTTACGACACTCTCACCTATTACTTAAAACGGTTGAATACCAGGCATAAACTATTGATATCCGATTCCTGTAATTCCGGTGCAATTTTCGACGAATTTAGGCCAGAGAACCCGGGCGAGGCAGTACTGGTCGACGGGGATGAATTATCCTTTTGGGCAATTGTATCCAGCCGGAGCAATGAAAAATCCAAAGCCGGTCGCAAAGGCGAAAACAGTTTGTTTACCAAGCAATTGCTAGCAATTTTAACAGATCATGAGAAAGACAGACTGCACGTAACCTACCTATGGGAGGAACTCGATAAGCGGTTTGCAAAAGAGCAAAGTCAAAAACCAATGATCGGCCGGTTGAAATTTGGGGCAGCGCCTAATTCCGGTATGTTCAGCTTATTTCCCAAGGGCGAAGTAGTGGATTTCGGCGCACGTAAGGGAATATTGACCCGTTCGTTATTTCTGCTCAATTATTCGGCTCAAAAAGCGAAATTCGCGACTTATAAAGAGGAATGCCGAAAGCAGGTCACTATCTTTTCTGACAAACCTGATGCCGGCCTGTTGTTACTTGCCAACAAAGCCACGAAATCAGCCTATTTCCCTAAAACCTTTAAGAACAAGTTTACCTTTTCCGACCAGGGGATTTCGGATTATGGGGACAAGATTGTATTGATGCTTTTCAATAAAGCGCTCGACACCAATTTAAGCAGCGAGGCTGCGTTGATCAGCAAAATCCTGAATTTGCTTCAAAACCAGAGCCTAGTCTTTGAATTCCGGTTTTACAACAATCCTGGCACCCCCCCGCAACTTAGGCCAAAGGACAAAGTTAGAACACTTAACCAAATCATCGCATTTATTGCGTCCATCAATAATGAGCAGACTGCCAGCTATCACCAAATTTTTCTATTCGTGGTTGACCAGGAAAATGTCAATTACCACAAATTGTACGAAGGCGCAAATATTCTCGGCCTAAAGACTGTTTATATGCCTGCTGTAGAGAACCTGGAACTAGAGGCACTTAACCAATGGTATTACGATATGCGCGAGAATCAGGGAGAGGCGAAATTCAATGATTTCGATGAGATTTTTGACAGTGTGCTGGGTACCAGACTTGCTGAAATCCATGCCATAACCAATGGAGCGCCCGGGGCTACTATCCGAAAAATTTGTGATGCCACCTCATGCAGCGAAATCCTACAGGGGCTTTTTAATTAAATAAAGCGTTTAGACATGACTAGATATTACAAGGGAAACACACTCAGCGATTTAAAATCGGTGGAAGAATTAGGCATCGACCCTTACCTGCCATCGGAAAAGCTTGTAAAGGCGGTTCAACTGGCGCAAGCCCTGAAAAGACCGCTCCTGCTAAAAGGCGAGCCCGGCTGTGGTAAAAGCAGGCTTGCCGAAGCTGTTGCTGCGGAATTACACGGTACTGGATTCAGGGAACATTATTTTGAATGGAATATCAAGTCGGGCAGTAAGGCGCAGGAGGGCCTGTACACTATCGACCATCTGGACAGACTGCGCAACGCCAACCTGGGCGCTAGCGGAAAATCGACCGATATTATTTTGCCCAGAAATAAGGGCCTATTCGCGGCCAGTGGGAGTTATATCGCGCTGGGGGAGCTGGGCAAGGCCTTTTTAGCAACATGGGATAAGCAGGCCGTTGCGCCTCCTGTGATTTTGGTTGACGAAATAGACAAAGCAGATATCGACTTTCCAAACGACTTACTGTTTGAAATGGATCGCATGTCCTTCAAAATCTCCGGAACTACTGATGGAGCGAACGGTGAGGTTGAGATCACAGCAAACCCGGACGTTAGGCCGATATTCATTATAACTAGTAATGACGAAAAGCCTCTTCCATCAGCTTTCTTACGCCGCTGCCTTTTTCACTACGTTGACTTTTCGGAAATCAAGCTAGAACAAATCGTGCGGTCCAAGTTCCCACAATATGAACATGCTACAGAGGCTGTAGCTGCATTTAGCGGCTGGCGGGAAAGGATTGAACAGAAGGGGATTGGCGTTAAAAATATCAGTACCAGCGAGTTGCTAGATTGGGTGAAACTAATTCTCGTATTTGCCCCGGGAGAGGACCTGGGCAACTTTATGAGCGAGGGTCTGCCGGTTTTCCCCCAGGCTTTGCTGAAGGATGTGGAAAGTATACAATTATTCGCAACCAGTGACGGAAAGTAAATGAATATGATGTACCTATACGACTTCTTTAAAGTTGTCAGGAATGACGAAAGGTTTGCCGGTACAGCATTACCGGCCTATATAACACTACTGGATGTTTTGCAAAACACAGACCTTAAAATCCGTCATTTTGATGATTTAGGTTTTATACTGGAAACGCTTTTTGTGAAGGAGAAGCAGCACCAGGCAGCGTTTAGGGAAATTCTCCTGGTAAGGCGGTCGGAAATCATTGCACTGCTGGCAACTTCCAATAATACGGTGGAAGCGAAACCATCACCGGAACCGGGGGATTCAATCCAGACGGGCATTCACAAACCGCCGACTGGTGACCCGCCTGGCCCTTTAAGGAGTGATAAAGAAGCGCCCCCGGAACTTGCAAATGACACTGGGGCAGTCCGACACTTTCAGCAGCAAATGGCGGAAGGTTTTGGGAGTACGTTAATCGGATTTGAACAGTCTGGGCAAAAAATTGGTGAGCTGGCATTTTCGGGGATGAAAAACACTAACCTGCCTGTCACGGAAAAACCGTTCCTTTTTAGTACTGACTTTTTTCCTGTTAAAAACCGGCACCTTCAGCAAGCCTGGCGTGGATTATACAAGGCCGAAAACGACACACCGTCTGACCGCATCAATATAAAGGAAACGATTGGCCACATTGCAAAAAAAGGCTATTTCGCCGATTTAACTTTTGAAAAAAAACAAATAAATAAATTGCGGCTGTTTATTTTTATTGACCATTCGCTGAGCATGATGGCCGTGGAGGATTTTGGCAGGGAACTAGCGGCTACAGCCAGGATAAGCGGTTTTCACCAAAATCTGGCACCATATTATTTTAATATACTTCCTGAATGCATTGCTGACGGTGCGGATTACGCCGTAACCGATAGCGACCAGGAAAACCAATGCAGCATTACCAGGCTTTTTGCTAGCATCAATAAAAAGGATATCGCCGTGCTGGTATACAGCGACTCCGGCCTATTGAGATCGGAGCACCGCGAGGACTTATTGGCGGATACTAGTAATTTTTTGCGGTTCATTAATAAACGTTGCGGGTACCTGTCTTGGGTCAACCCAGCTCCTAAAAACCGCTGGAAATCAACCATGGTAGGCGAACTTTACAATGAGGTTCCCATTTTTGATTCCAGCCGTAACGGGCTTGAACAGGCCATCGCAGCACTGAAAGGTAAATTAATCATTAAATTATCCAATCCTTATGCTGCCGCTAAGCCCGCCTGAACTTATATTGAGCTCGGATTCGCAAGAGCGGCTGGATGCCTTCTTCGCGCGGTTTTGCCGTGGAGAGAACGGCAGGCTTTATAAATTAGGGCATATCGTTTATGCCTGCCATGCTGCTTTTCCCTTGGTCATTTCGCCCGGTCTGGCCAATTTGACCTGGCTTAATTTTAATACTTACAATTTAAACGGCGCCGTGCAAAAAATCGACCCGGTTGTCGTATCTGATTTCCTATTTTCTGATTTGGTAAGGCCGGTAGGATACCGGCAATTTGAGGTGATTCCGGATATCAGAAACTACTTTCTTTATTTGCTTAAGGACCAGGACTGGTTTGGCTACCTGGGGGCCGGTGAGTTCGGGGCGCAAAGGCTAAGCCAGCTAGCGCATTTCCTGCTGCAATACTTAGGTGATAAAATATTTTCAAATGAGAAAAATGTCGGAAATGCAAGCCAACTGAACGAATGGGCGGCAATGGCCTACTTGTCTCCAGGTCTGCTGACCTCCCGGCTGGCTGCTACGCTTAAAAGTACCTTTAGCCGGGCGGATGCAGACGAAATCGCCCAATTAAGGCTCAACGGAATTATTGAGCGATTTGGGACGCAGTATACAGCAGGCTTGTATGAAGAGGGCGCGGGAGGAGTAAGCTCATTCAGTAGTCTCCGGCTATACAGTTCCGGAAACCGGGCCCGGTTATTTGAGGAGCCAACTGATATTATATCAGACTATTTTTACAGCATTGACGACTCTTTTATCGTCCCTGAGCAAGCCGAAGATAGGATAGGGCTACCTGTATTAAACGAGGTAGGTCGACGTATTTTACGAAAAAAGGAGAAACAACAGCGCGTCTTGCCGCTTTTGGTCGATTCCAGTGACGAAAAGAAAGGTCATGATATTGCCGGACTAAAGGTATTCCTGGAAAAACTAAGCGGTAATTTCGGTCTCGAAATCACGCCTGCGAAGGTATGTGAGGGCGAGGCTGCAACGTGGTTCAATGTTAGGGAGCAGTTAGCAACAATAATCAACAGCGCAAATTCGGAAGATATTTTACTGTTTTATTTCCGGAACAACCAGTGGAAAAATTCAGACACGCTTTATTTTACCCCCACAGGTTCAGCCTCTGGCTGGCAACCAATCGGTCAAAAAGTATTCACCGATTTTTTAACGGAAATAAGGCGGGAGAAGGCTGTGCAAATTGTTTTTGTTATTGATCAGACGTTAAGCCCCGGCAGTATTTTTGTCAATGGACATGATATCCAGCTGTCTTGGTCTTTTAACCAGAAAGCGGACCAATCTCAATTATTCTACAAAGTACTGTACAATTTTTTTGTGAATATGACGGTCCCTGTCAGCTATAGCGACCTTGTCGAAATTTTACGGACGCTCGTTGAAGACGGGGGAAGTGTAGGAAGTCCGGAGATACGAATTGCGCTCCATTGCAAGCCTGATGTAGGCGATTACATCTTTTTGACCCGCAGGCCTAAAACGCAGCAAGCAAACCGCCACCTTATCGTTTATAATCGGGCGAGAGGTAATTGGCAGGTTGCTCCTCATGACTTTATTACTATCTCTAAAAATAAAACTACAACAGTTTTTCAATATAATAGCCCCAAAATAGTCAAAATGGCTGTTGGGGAGGTTTCTGACAAGTCAGGCAAATTATTATTCGCCGGCCGTATGGACAGATTGAACAAAAAAGCGGTCTACGAGATTCAACCGGAATTACCTCCATTTAAAATTTACGCTGAAAAGTTCGAAACTGCTTTTAGTAACATCGTCAATCATATACAACCGGATATTTATTCGAATTTTTCTGGTTTTAAGACTTATTTGCCGATCGCCAGTAAAGAAAGGGACAGTATTCAGGGGTTACACCTTAGCAACCTTTTCCAAGAACCAGCCAGTATAGGAGTACTTTTCAACCTGAAGGAAAGGGACAGCGGTTCTATCAACAAACTTAAATTCGATAGAATCCCCGCCACGCACTTACCTGTATTTTTAAAAATAGCCACCCGTTTTGAATATGTTTATAACCTCCGATATCCGAATCCGGGGTCTGGAGAAATCGACGTTGATACGACATTTTCTTGGATAGGTGACAAATCTGAACGGCAATTTGAGCCAAGTGGTCAATTAGCACTTGGAAAAGAAGCTTTTACGATTAGAGATGGCCGGATAACGATTTGTCAGATTGGCGCTAGGGCCAAATCTTTTGAGGATACGCCCGTTTATCTTGATATTTATATACTCACCGGCTCATTACAAATTAAACGACTAACGAATCAATTTACAACAGTCGGCCCCATTCAGACACGTGAGTTATTTTTTGATGAGCAGGAACTGGTTAGTGACATGCTGTCGAATGACCAATTTGCGGTTATTAAAATATTATTGAGTTATTTTCCGATTTTGATAGACTTCACACAGGACGGATACCGGCCTGAATTAATTTAAAGCGATGCCATTAAAAGTTAAAAAAGTTCTCTGGGATGTCCAGACAGTGCCTATTCCCAATCAGGTCAACTACGGCTGGGGAATCGCTGTGGAACTACTATTTGCGGCAATAGAAATCCTTAATAATGATCAACATGCGGAAGAAGTAAATGAAATCATGAGTTTCAAGCAATTTGCCAGGCTAGTAGTTATTTTAAGACAAGCAGGCGCTGAATTTACGGATATCAACGACGCACTAAGGTTTTGGATTAGCCAGTCGAAAGAAAATGAGGTGCGGCTAAATAAAGAAATTCAAACCTGCTTGAAGTCATTCGGCTGTAGCGGTCGGCTGATTGTGGACGGAATTGCCGGGCCGAGAACTAAATCATTGTTGGCCGATATTTTGGGCGTTTTTCACATCAGCCCGTCGAAAATTAAAACATCGATGACCGAACTGATAAGCCGGCTAGCTCAACACGTGATTAGGATTAAAACAAACGAAAGCAAACTGCTTGATAATGACAGCGGCAGTCTTTTAACTTTATTTGTAAATGACAATTCTGCAAGTTTCGAGTTTAGGACAAACCCCTTTCCTGGACTGTACTTTGCCGGTGAAGATATTTTGCTGGCTGATTTTTCAAAAGAGGCCAAATGGCAAGATGCATTCCGGGAATTTGACTTCCTTCAATGGCTGATGTTCTTTCAGTTTCCCGATGTCAACAGGCCTATGTCTGTCAGCCCAGTAATTAGCCTCGATGGTCAAAAATGGCAGCCAATGCGTAATGAAAACAGTTCGCAAATCACTGAACAGGCGTTTAAGCCCAATCAATACTTGGACGTAACCGGCAGGGATTTGCTTAAACTGAGGTTTAACGTTGCCGTTATTAACCCCCGGGCAATCTTCTGTATCTTGCTGAAAGAAGACTTTAGCCATATTTCCGTACCAGTAATTCCATTCAAATTTAACGAACGCTGGATTTACGAGGCGCAGATTGACCTAGCAAATAAGATAAAAATTCCCAAGGTTCGAAACGGAGCCTACTACCTGAAAGTTTTTATTCTGGATAACCTTGATGCAGACTATTCAATCCCCAAGGATTCAGAAAAATCGTCTGATGGGTCAGTTGACGAACCGTTCTATTTGTTGATGAAAGCAGACCCTTTGGCAATAGATCAAGTGATTACTTTAGGTCTTTTTAATCAGAAAAATAGTCCGGCTTATTTCCAGCCCTTCCGTGATCAATGGATTCTTGTCGCAGGTACAGGAACATACCAGATTCCGGATGACCAGCGCTTCATCGCTGAAGCTCTGGGAAGGGCACTTGCAGTTGCTGGTTACGGTCTTATATGCGGAGGTTGGCCGGGGGTAGATGAAGCAGTGGCCCGGTGTTTTAGGGATACGCTGACTGCAAATGGAAATTCAGATAAGGACCGGTTGATCCAGATAATCAATACCGGCCAACGGCCTATTTACGATTATGGTACGGTAGAACAGGTTACCAATGACTGGTATAATCAAGTCTCCAAACGTGTATCAGCTTTTATTATGATTGGTGGCGAAGGTGGAACATATGACACTTACCTAGCCGCATTGAACAGGGATATACCCGTGATTCCGGTTATGACAACCGGCGGGGATGCCGCACGGGCGTTCGAAGAGTTAAAAGATGTCAGTGCAGGAAACCATATTGACTTTTTCCCTGAATCATTTTTTAATGAACTTGTAAATGAGGCTAATGCACCTGCAAAAGCGGAGCTGATTGTCAAAGTTATTGGTCAGGCGCTAAAGTTAAAACGCCCGGAATTAAGAGAGTTAGCCGCCGAAATGGATAAGCAGCGGCCAGTAATTTATCCCGATGATTTACAAAAAGGCCGCTGGGGGGGGCTCGCCATCAACAATGGCATTGCCTTATCCGCGCTGATAGGGAAACCGGACAAAGAAAACAATTACGCCGTAAAACTTACGGTAACCTTTGCGGACAAGAGAAACTCAGCAGAGGAGGTGGCTTTCTTCCTTCATAATACATTTGAGAAGAAAATTCGTTTTGTAAAAGTAAAGGATGGAAAAGCGATATTGAATATCCGTGCCTATGAAGCCTTTACCGTAGGAGCGCTTACTGAAGGCGGCTTTACCCTTGAACTGGATTTAAACACTGCCCAGGGAGAACCAGCGGGGTTCTATTACCCAGAAATCAACGAAGATTTTCGCAAAAAGGTTGGCCAACTTTACCAGCAGGCTCCGGTCAAGGTGGCCGATGACCTGCAAAAAGGGCGTTGGGGCGGCCAGGCCTCGCATAGCCGGAAAAAACTGTCAGCTACGGTCACCAAAACAAGCAGCGCCAATGCATATACTGTCGTAGCGGAAATTTCAGGTGAGCCGGAACGGGCGTTTTCTAAGGATGTCGCTTTCTTCCTGCATGATACTTTTGAGGCAGAGATATTGTTTGCAAAAGTCAGAGATGGTAAAGCCTCAGTTAACATTCAGGCCTATGAAGCCTTTACTATTGGTGCTTGTGCCAGTGGCGGCGAGTTGCTGGAGCTTGATTTACAGCAACAGCCTGGCTTTCCCAACGGGTTTTATTATACTAATGGTAATTTTTCCTTTTATAAGGAGCGGGAGATTTTGAACCTGGTAGCTGCCGATCAGAAACGTTCGAACCTGGTTATTAAAAAATACAAAGCCCTTTTGCTTTTTGAAACAAACGAGCAGCATACCTGGCTGGTCGTTGCTCAGGACCAGTGCTATATCATTCTTGACGACATGGATACCCGTAAACACAAAATCGCTGTCCAAGTCCGGTTCAAAACAGCAGATTTAATGCCAATAGACACTCGCGAAAAGGATGGAAGGCATTCGGTAAAGTTTACAGGGGAAGAAAACAGGTGGCTTTTCAGCCCGCATTTATTTACCAGAAAGTCACTCGTCAAGCGTGTAACTGAACTATTGGATGCATAAAGACCTATTCTATAGTTTCCTTATCAATAACATCCTGTACGGAAAATTCCAGTTGCTTTTTGCCATCCGTAATTGATTTCTTGGCAAGTCCCGGTGTGCCCAGGCCGAGGAAAGGGTGGTGTACGCCCATAACCTGATAAAGCGGGGTAATATCACTTTGCGTAATGTACTTCATCGTGCTTCCCTGCTCCCGTGCAACCGAGAACTGGAGGCTGGCATCGGTGAGTTTAAGTCCTGCTGCATCGACACTGGCGTTTGCCTTGAGGTCAAGCGCGGCGTTACTGCTGTTGGAAATAATGATTGTTGCTGTTTCCGCTTCAATTAATTTATTGACTATCAGCCAGTCTTCATCAAATTCGCCAGACTCATATTTCTCCAGTATTTCTGCTTGAATTGCCGCCAGGTTGTCTATCTGGTTGGTTTTATAATTTCTGATTTGAAAAACCACGCCATCGGCGCTCTTAAAATTAAACGTAAAGCCGGCATCCGCCTTATTCAGCCCGCTGCCCGGGGAAGGGAGCTTGCCTGCCGCTTTAGTGGTGATATCCACTTTATCGTGCGAGGTATAATCTAAACTCGACCTGGTCTCATTGGAACTAATTTTAAGACCAATGCCTACATCTGCCAGGGTGCTGTACTTAGTTGTCGTTCCGTCACTTTCTAATTTTACTATATCCCCAATATGGAGGATGGTTGCAGGGTCCCATGTTGCGCGGTAACCGGCTGCTTTATGCATGTGCTTCAGGTAGTATTTATAAGGACTTGGCATAGACATTTTATTTGTCCTAATTTAACTTTTTTTTTAAATCATTTCAAAACACAGGAAATATAGTTTAACACCAACAGGAAACCCTGCATGCCTTATCAAAGGTGGCGACTGTCGCTGACTTTTCACTTGCAGCAAAACATGTAATCCAACAAACAAAATTCTTTTATCAAGTGAAATTATTTGATGGCGATCGGTGATAAAACAAATCCTGCCGAAACGGGTCGAGACGCAACGCATAATCATGAACCATCACAAGGTAATCAAAACCGCCAAATTTAGCGGTTGCCTAATGACAAGCCGATTCAATTATTTACTGCATCAAGTTTAATTTAGCCGATAGAGGAATCGAACTCCCATTTTTTAAGCTACTTGTAAATTGTTTAAAACCTTCAGTTGTTCTTTCAGGTGGTTCGAATTATTTCCAGTCTGGGGACTATCGGTAGTGTCCACAGAATGAGCTCTACCATATACTAAAAATCAGATAAACTCTTTAAACATGTCATGAATTGGTTCGAAAAAAGTCCAATGGGGTTCCCACCGGGTTATACGGAGCGAGAGCGACTAAAGTCGAAACGCTTAAATAGTGATATGAGGGTTTTGGATAGAATTCCCTCAGTTTATTAATGGACTTTTTAGAAAATAGTTGTTATTTAATAATTATTAGTTTTCGCAAACCAAATAATCCTTAAGGAAGACTAATCGCTTCATATAGATTGTTGCGGAAGTCGGAATCGTCATAGGACAGTACGTATATTTTGCCACCGATAGTAAAAGCCATCGTCAGTTCATCATCAAATGGATTGATATCAACAGGCTCATAAGTCCAATGGTTCGCTCCGGGATCAAAGCTGAAAACGTCGCGGTTTGGATTACCGACATTTTGTACCAGGTAACCTTTGATGGTGTATATCTTGTTTTTATAAGCAACTACCCCCGTTTGCCTGCGCGGCTCAATCAAATTGTCCAAAGCTGTCCACTTATCGTTTACCGGATTATATTTGTAATCATAGAACCAACCACCACAGAGTACATAAGCCTCGTTGTTGATGACGACCGTTGATGCGGAAGACATCGGGTAGTCATTTTCATAACCCGTCCTCATATCCGCTATCCGCGACCAGCTATTGGAACCCGGGGAATAAACATACCAGTCATCCAAGCCCTTCCGGTCGTTCCCGATATAATGATAACCAGCACCCAGGTAAATTTTGCCGCTCAGACTAAACATCGCTGATTCCCTGCGCGCGGGACCGTTATAATTGGCTCTGGCAGTCCAAACACCATTTGACGGGTCACATTCATAGAAATTAGTAGAAGCCAGGGAATTGTACAAATATATTCTACTGCCGTCCGTCCCTACACGGAAATCACCCGGATTCGGAAGCATATTGCCAACCCTCGTCCACGAAAAATCCACATTGTTGAAGCGCCACAAGTAAACTCCTTCACCATTCGCATTCTTTAATGGAGCTACTAGGTATACATTGGTACTTACCATTAGGGGCGTAGAATAATATGCAGAAAATGGAAGGCCTTCGTTGACCAAAACCCAGTTATCCTTGACTTTAATATTTACGGGATAAGTTACTTCGTATTCAAGCAGCTTAACCTTCACTGTGGTTTCGCGGCGTGGGTAAGCCTGATAAGGCAGCTTAAAAATCATCGTGCCATTGTCCGTTACGCGCGCACCGGCCGGTTTCCCATCCAGGGTGACTTCAAAGGGGGCTAAAGGATGAAAGTATTTTCCCTTAATCACGATCTCCTCACCGATAAAAGCCTCCGGAGTAACACTCGTGATCACTGGTTTCAGAACCTCAAATTCGGGATTTGAAGACACCACGGTCTGTACTTGGGAAGTCACACTTATGGAAGAATGTACACTTGCAATCTCATCCGGCACAACCACCTTAAGCTGACGTTTAGAATATGCATATGCCTTAGCCTCAACTTTCCCAAATTTTACCAGCAACCGGAAGTTGTTGAAATGCTCCCCCTTAATTACCACCGTATCACCGATCGCTTGCGTAACCGTAAATGAGGTGATTACCGGGGCGTTCAGTGTCAAATAATCCTTCAATTCAACTGTCTGATCACCGTATTTCAGATAAACTGATGTAGTAATATTATCTGAAATGGAAACAGGTACCACGCAACGTATTTCCTCACCATTGTTGGAAACCACAGCTGCATTATTATCTCCAAAAAGGACCCTGGTATTCGCGGGCAGATTCTTTCCAGCAATCGTAATCGTATCCCCCCAGTCAGCCTTGACCGTACCCTGAACCGGATTTATACTGGGTAATTTGCTCTCCGCAGATTCCTTTTTACAAGCGTTCAGCAACACAAATACCGCAACCACTAGTAGTAATCGTTTTAACATGTGGTAAAGATAACCACTATTTCCAATTTCAGCCCAAGTGACAATTCTTAGCAAAACGACATCCTTACTTACCAACGATTTGCACATTTTGGCGTGATTTGGATCAAGTTGATTACGCGTCCATAAGCTAATAAAAGCCTGCCCAAAACTTTAAGCTTTTCGATGAGTGTGAATTTTTGATCCATTATTCAATTGTGTTATTAGCAGGAGACATAAGAATCTCTTTTTTCGCCGAGGTCGATAACCAAGACGTGCAATCAGAATTGTTTGCCTGAACCCTATAGGACTTTTTTCGAACCATTTAATGCAAAATTTAAAGCGAATCACTGGAATGTTATAATGATTCGAGCCCAGCCTCTGGAGCCAGAATGGGCAAGCACGAGAAATCGGTCGCTTGCCCGTCTTTTTTTCTATCTATTTCACTGTTAATCAAGTAAATTAATCAAATCATAAACCCGGTTTGGTTGCTGTAAAATTTGCAAACATTTGCAAACACATTGACAGAAAAGGAAAGTTAGGCGCAACAAAAAACTATTCAAAATTCAAATAATATTCCAGATGGTTGTGCGGAAGGGTTTAAGGTGCTGTACAGGCTGCCGATTCCGCTAAAATTGATACCTGGTTATTATCGCAAAGCGAACGGTCTTTTGATATCCTATCCTTCATATTTTTAACTAAATTTAGCTCTTGAATTGTTCAGCTTTTCAAAACAGCTGACCCCCTTATCCGTCTATTATGCAACATTCGCTTCAGGCCTTTCATGGCGAACTTAACGAGAAACTACAACATATGGCCGCCACAACCGGCTGGTTGGAGACCAGGAAAAAGCCCAAAAGCCCGGCCGAGATTACCGATGCAATTTTTAACCCCATCCGGGAGTTCAAAGAGGCGGACATTGCTATAGAAGATTTTTCGGGATACCCGGAAGTACTGGGGCTTCCCTTGTGGCTTGGTTACCTCAACCGGACCATTGACCACCATAGTTCGTCAGGCATTGATTTCAGGAACGAGGGCTATGAATATACCTATTATCCGGAATTTTTGCTGGCTTGCCGCCAGGGCGTTGACTATACGAAAATGCTTTTCCCCTGGCAACTATTCCTGTTAAAAGAATTTATTCCTGAACCTTTCGCCAACGACTCCATGCTGGCCGATATCATTCAATTGCACGAAAACGCAGCAGCGGGGGAATTGGCCGATAATGACCATTGGCGAAAAGCGCAAACGGAACTGGAAGACTTGCTAAACAGGCTTAAAGTTTACAAAAGCTTAAGCTATCATTTGCGAAGGACGGCTTACCTTTCTGTGGAGGAGGTGATGGATATCGAGAACCTGTGGACTTCCTCGGCTGAAGCAGCAGCTGATGCAAAAATCCAGTATATACTGGATAAGGACCCGGGTGCACGGGAAGAACAGGCTCGTAAAATGGTTTGGCAGGAAATCAGGGTGCACTTATTGGCCATGCTGAATAATTGGCGATGAGCTCACTGTAATGATCTGTGCAATCTGTAGGTATTTGTGTTACTGGATGGGGAAACTATTCATTGGAGACTATTGCCGGCAGGCGAATTCCCAGCTTATAAAAATCGATATACTTCGCGACGCCCGTAGAGAAAAGCTGGTCTTGTTCAATGGTTTCCCGGTAAGCCCCAATTTTAGTTCTCTTTTGCCCAAAGACCTTTTTTTGCCTTTACGCAGAAACTTAACGATGTCCGGCCATTAGCATGTAAGCTTGGATATATTAATAAGAGTGCATTTCTTGACGCTCTTTTAAAAGAAGGAAAATTTGCGTCCCACATAATTACTCTGATTAAATACAGATACGGATGGTTAGTTTATATTGTACGGATTTACATCGATCCTTTGTTGATCATCGTGAGTTTTTAAAAACTGTAAAACTTTAGCGGTAGTTGGGTTACCGGGATCTTCTGCAACAAAATTTTCTGCCCGGTTTTGATCTGTTAACCGTCGTAAGTAAATTTTAAAAGAGATCGGAGTTGGTGGACGATCATTGACCCCAGTTATAACACCATGAAAATCGGTTACATTTTGAATTTCTTCGGCAAAGAACTTGGGATCTGCCGTTGGAATAGCAAAAGCGACGTAAATTATGTTCTTCGTAACCGTCTTGTAAGGGGCATTATCATTGTCCTGGACTACAATTTGAATAACTTCTTGCCTTCTGCTTGCCGTACCGGTAAATTTGGCCGTGTTCGAACGACGGTGTTCATATACTGCGTAAAAAGCTGTGTAATTTTCGTCATACTTAAAGAATAACTTATCGACACGAGTATTTTTTAAAATTTTGCTATCATCTATTTCTGATATCGGATCTTTGCCGAAATAGTAATAAACCTCGTACTCACCGCAGCAGCTCATCAGCCTTTCATCGACATCGAGTTCAAACTTAGGGCTAAGCCATTTTTCTAAAGAGTCATCAGTTTCATAGAGATGGCTGATACCTACACTGGGCTGCGTCATTCGGTTAAAGTCTCTGTGAGATAGAAATTTCCGGATTAATATCGGTATCTCATTAAATTTCTGTTTGCTTTGGCCTGTTGAGGTAAGGTCAATTGCATATTGGGTTAATTGTAATTGCGATAATTTATCATACTCCTTATTCGCAAAAAAACTTGGGTGGAAATCTTCCATCTTTAACCATACCGCCATTTTAGTCAAGAACCGGCCGTAGAGCGCGGAAAAATAGGTAAAGTGCCCTACCACGAGGTTTTGGGTTACGTCAGAAGTGATCGTCATTGTGAAAAATGCAATGGAAGCAACTTCTTCTTCCGTAGGGCGGCGAAGATCGGCAATGAGGTGTTTAGTTTCCGTGTCAGCTGTTGCCAGGCCTTCATAGATAACAGTTCGCGGGTCGCCTTTGGTATTTATGGACTGACTAATCATTAAAAGGCTGCTTCTGCCATCAGTATCACTGGTAATAATTACCGGACTAATCGATATCCCCAAACCTTTACCTTTTGTTTTTGACGCATCAGTCCGCCGAAAGCAAAACCACCTTGAATTTAAAAGATGTGGTTCAAGGATGCCCAGTTTCCAGTAATTACTGTGTTTTGTCCATAAATACTGATAATTATCACGACTGGAACTGCTTTGAAATGCTTTGAATTCATTCGCAATAGCCATCAGCATTTTTTTATCTTCGCTGTTATTGGCCCATTCAATTGCCAACTGAATAATTAATAAAGCGGCTTCTTTAGATAATTCAGAGGTCGTTAATTCCAAAAAAGGATTTTCGCCATTACGGTTAATACCTAATTTGAGATGCAATTCTTTATTTATTACTCGTCCGCCCCTTCTTTTTTCATTTCTTTCATTAACAGTCGACTGCGGATTGGCTGTCTTTCTGGGTTTAGAAATCAATACAGACTGAATGGTGATTATCTGAATAGCCTGGCAGGCTACAGCTATATCCCCTCTCAATGTATACCCATTGTTATATTTAATTTTAATTAATTGCCCCTCGAAATTAATTCCATTTGCGATCCATTCGGATTCGATAGGATCATTTTTTATTATTGTGATTGCGCTCAGATCTACAGGGTCAACAAAATCACCATGTGCCAACTTATTATAAATGTTGGAAAGTTCCTTCCTGTATTTAGGTAGTTGATTTTCAATGTTTTGTAATATAACAAACCATGCTTTACGGAGGAAACGACTTTCGATTTGTGATATAGGTTTCATGGTAAGGCAACTCACCATTTCCAAATAGGATTTTATTTGGTAAATGGTAGAAATTCTTTTAAATATATTATTAATGGTGTCATTTTCAAACTTTTTTTCATAAGGGTTTTGCTCTTAGAAAAGTTTGGTTAAAAAAATGGCAATAAATGCCTTCAAATAAGTTATGATAGTAAAAAATCATCGGATTTACTGCGTTTTTTTATGAAATGCCAATGATGGCAAAACCCCTATTTAACCAAATAAAATTGACCATTACCAAATGCCGATAAATCATCGGTTATATGGTAATGGAAAACATGGGGATATTTTAACAATTATTTTTGTAGAGGAATATTCCCTAAACAAAACTTTAAAAATGGAGGTAACCATTCACCAATGATAATTCTTTAACCCAAAAACTTAATGATCGTTAATTAACCCATTAGTATAACAGAGGTTCTATAAACTGCTTGCCAAGCAGCTAGCCATGAACCTTTATTATAAGAAACAAAATCAATAAATGGCTCGCAATAATTTGAAACAGACAAGCGCATAACACCGACAACGAGCGCTTGTACTGGAAAGTTGTCCTTAAAGAATTTTTAATTAACTAATTCAAGCAACATGAAAGTTCATTACGCTCAAACTTTGGCTGACGACGCCGGAGATAGATCGCCAGGCCAGGCGTTAAATCAGGCACCATTATTAAGTACTGAACTGACAAAAATCCACTGGTTCAGCTTTTTCAAAAAAGGAAAATCGGGATGCATATTCGCCTCCATGGTGGAAGAAAACCCTGATGCATTTGGCTGGGTAGCCAAGAATGTTGGGATATCGTTAAAAGAGATCCAACATGCAATTTATGAAGCAATTGTAAATCCTACCGTTAACACGCTGTCGCTGATCTTTCCAACCGTCAGGACAAAAGAAAAACTCCTAGGACTACTGGAGTTGCTCACAGATCTACCGAACATAAGTATTGAATTCAGTAATGTATAACACGATGATTTATGTTTGGGTTATCGTTATAAAGTAGGGAGCTACACATCGTGGCTTACTGGTTTTGCACCTTTTGATTTCCATCCCAGGACCAGACAAACCCCTTACACGGCGATAACATTACGCGTAAAACCTAAACCTGTATATGAAAGGGTGTTAAAAGCATCTAGTGGTCTAAATAATTAAAATGAATTGACATGAAATTAATATCAAAATGGCTAATCATGGCCGCGCTAGTTGCGGGCTATGGTTGCAACAAATCGACTGAAACTGTAAAGCCGGTCGAGTCCCTAAATACAACATCATCAACTAACACCTTGGCGGTAATACAAACATCTGTGCCAACGCTGACAGTTACTCTAACATCGGCTAAGGCACTCACGGTTGGACAATCATTTGTTCACCGAGTAGTAGTTAAATCTGGCAATGTAGTTGTGCCAAATACACTGATTGGTGTTGAGGATCCCGTTTTAGGTTATTGCACCACAGTAAGGACGAATGCTCAAGGTGTTCTGGACTATGTAAGCAAGGTGCCCAACTTTTTAACCTCTGGCTTTTATATGTTCCGCTTTATTTTGAGCGGTGGCAATTCCCTGATAAGTACGGTATCGGTATATAAAAATACAACTGTCAATTACCTGCGACATGCAAATATGTTTTTAAATATTAACTCACCCGAATCGATCAGCCAGGCACAATTGCTTTTGGGCATAAGGGCACAAAATTTCACCAAATATGATGCTAACACCGCGAAATATCTGGTGAACTCAATAGGGCAGGATATTTTAGATGATGCGATGAGCAACCCGGTCACTAATACCATTTTAACGGTTTCTGGAGTTGGATGTGCTACGCCACCCACAGCTGCAGTTGCTTGTCCGGTATTTTTTACGACTCTAACAGATGTTGTCTCCGTTTCTACTGTGAAAGTACTCGCCAAGAGAGCGGTCGCGAAGCGGGATATGCCTATAGCCACTCGTAATAGTCTGAACAATATGATAGATATTGGCGCAATTACCTATAGTGTCAGTAAATTCAAAGTAGACGGAGGCTTAACATCATTCAGCGATGCGGCGGCGATAAACTGGGATCTGTATAATGTTCAGCAATCAATAAATGCTGACGGCAATAACTTTAAAAGCCTGATAATAGCCGGCACAATTAAATCAGGACCGAATGCTGGGGAAATGTGTTTACTAGTTCTCAAGAGTAATCCTAAGAATACCCCAACGGGTCAGTTGATCATTAAAAATGGAACCAATACAAGTTTTAGTAATGTAGCCGCAAATACTAGCAAATCGATCACGTTGCCATTGGTTAACTTGGGAGCGGCTCCGATAACGGTAACAGGAATAGGTGTTAATTCACCATTTTCCGTATCGCAACAAACGGTTACCGTTCCGGCAAATAGCATCGTAAATATCATACTTTATTTCAAGCCGACCAGTAAAGGATACTTTGATTCACCGATCACGATAAAATCGAATGCATCAAATCCAACCGTTACCTACCATACGGATGGTTCAGGTATCTGATGATTTATTTTAATATGTAGTTAGGAACTCGAATTCGGCATCTGGGTATAACGATTTTGTATTATAACAAATAATATCGGGAGTAATAGGTTAGATAGCCTAAGTGCCAAAATAAACAGATAAAAGTGAATTCTCTCGGCATTAGCCCATGATTCTAAGATTTGCAATTTGATCCTGCTCCCCTTTGCTTATTATAATTGAGTGGGAGCAGGATTAAATTAGAACACTTTGGCAGAAAGCATGCAAGTATAGCAACATTTATAACATCACCTTTAGCCTATGTAATTGTAGTAGCCAGATATTAAGTCAGGATTTTCAGCGGATTAATCCCACATAGGTCGCAGCAATTAGCGCAAATTATACTAATACGTCTTTAGGTAATTATTTTGCCGACAATAATCACCTTAATGTTTTCCGTTTAAGATTGCGTTTACAGAATGGTCGAGCCCTCGATGGTTTAGTTCCGACTGCAGTATACAAAATCCTTTCCAGTACGTAACATCTTTGATTGGGAACCAAAGCCAAATCGAACAATAACGCAGAACTTTTCCAGATCGAGGCCAAGAATTATGCCTGTTGGGTTTTCCCTAATGCATGATCATGTTCGAGTTATTGGCCATCGATTACCGGGGCGAAATTGGCGCGAATGACCTAATCAAGCATGTCGGCCAAACGTTGAGAATGGTTGGCCCGAATGTATGCGAGAAAACCATACATACCAAAAACAAGCAGAAAATGTGGTTTGGCAACTTTTTAGATGCCGAAGGCAATGCATTCGATATCGTGCATTTCCCCAATAATACTCTGTTGTACCCATTCCGTGATAAAATCTGCTACCTTATGCTCGGTAAGGTCGTAGCAGAATTTGGATTGGAAAAAAAGCCTCGCGGCCATGCGGGGCTTTGCTCCCAAACTGGACATAATTCGAACCAATTGCTTGAACAATTGAAAATTTTAAATGAAATAAAGGTTGCTTAAAAACGATTTGGTTCCGCTACCGGCCAAGACTAAATTTTTAAATTAGCACCTAGGGGAAGCTTTTCGAACCCCTTTTAGCAGACTTAAGACTATTAGTCGCATCCTAACTATTCGTAACATTTTGATATCAAGCACAGTATGGAAATATTGTAAAACGTTTCATCGAAATTTACTTAACATAATACTTTGTAAGTTTCAAGCACCTGAACTTCTTTTCTTGCAAGAAAAGAGGCAAAAGAACCTTGGGAGATTTTGGCATTATGCACTCATCTTTCATAAGGTTTGAGTCGTCCTCCCGCTCGCTTTAAATCTAAGACCCAACCTGACTGTTGTCGACCGCTTGACAATTGACTTGCAGATTTTTGCTGCAAATCAATTGTAGTTCGAATCCAATGAAAGAGGATAAGAAGGAAAATAAAAATGAAAGTCAAAATAGCTCAGTAAGGCATTTGGGGCAAAATAAATAAATTTAATAAATGAGTAAAACCGTAAGGATATTGATACGCAACGGGTACATTTGGACTGAAGTTTAATGGCACAACCACCAATACCTTACAATTTTAAATATGGATAAAGGCGCGCATTATCAGAAATGTGATTTTCAGGTTCACAGCCCGAGAGACATTCGATGGACAGGAAATAAATTTGGTGTAAATCCTGATGAAATTGAAGCTCTGACCGATGTACAGCAAAAAGAAATTGTTGATAGCCGCATAGAATTCGCCAAGGAATACTTGCAGAAAGCAAGGGATAAAGGTTTGAATGCGATCGCTATAACAGATCACCACGACGTTGTTTTCGCAAAAATAATTCGCGATGTGGCAGATGCAGAAAATCTGGCATTTATCGCAGACAACCGACCGGAGCTCTGTGTGACAGTATTTCCTGGAATAGAAATTACACTGAGTATTCCCACCTGCCAATGTTTATTAATATTTGATTCAAATTTACCCGCACAGCATTTAGATTCCGCTTTATCGATGTTTGGCATTATTCCTTCAAGTGAATACGAAAGAGTCACCGCTGAAACTATCCGAATTCCCAATGAGCAAATTACTGATCTTCAACATTTGCATAGGAAACTTGATTCACAACCTGTATTAAAAGGCAGGTATATATTACTGCCCAATTTAGGAAATGGTGGACAGTCAACCCTATTACGTGCAGGAGCTCATGACCATTATAAAAAAATGCCATCGGTTGGTGGCTACGTAGACAAAGCCATCCCCACAAACGATAGCGGATGGACAAATAAGTTAAATGGCGGAGATATAAATTATGGAAACAAATCAGTAGGGTTATTTAGTACCTCAGATAATCGGTTTGAAGACGGCCGGGAACTGGGATTACATTATACCTGGGTCAAATGGGCAGAACCGAGTGCTGAAGCTTTAAGGCAGGCTTGTTTAGCCAGGCAGTCAAGGATTAGTCAGGAAGAACCGCAGGTCCCTCAAATATTTATCACTAAACTTGATGTAACGAATTCAAAATTCCTTGGTTCGTTTGCTATAGAATTTAACAAACAATATAGTGCATTGATCGGCGGAAGAGGTACCGGAAAATCTACTGTATTAGAGTATTTAAGATGGGGGCTTTGTGACCAAATTGTCGTCTCTTCCGATCCGGAAGACTTGAACGATCTTGAACGAAGAAGGCAAAAATTAATAGAAAAAACATTATCCGATTTCGAGGGAGAGGTAAGGATTACATTTACATTGAATGGAATCAATCATATTATAAAAAGAAGTTCTGTCACTAATGAGACCACGCTAAAAATCGATGGCCGTGATTTCCAAATTGTAACTGAGGAGGACGTCCGAAAAATTCTCCCGATCCAGGCTTACAGCCAAAAACAGCTAAGTGGAGTTGGTGTGTCAACTGAAGAATTAAAGCGTTTTATCGAAACGCCTATTGCAACAGAGCTGTCCAGCTTTGAGTTTCGATTGGCAGAAATCAATAAACAAACGCGATCTGAATACCTGAACGTTAACAGAAAGAAGGAAATCGAAAAAGAAAATGATCAAATTAATCTTGAAATCAATTCCTTAAACACCCAGGTTCAAAATCTCAGGGGCTCATTAGGTGGTATTAGCGACGCACAACAGCAAATAATTGCTAAAAAGGCCACCTTTGATGCTGAACTAAATATCGTTAGTAATATAAAGAGTGAGTTAAATACTGTAAGCAGCAAAATCAATGAGTTGAGTACTCAGATAGATATTTACCCTCAATCTATTCCAACAAATATAACTTTAGAAAACGCAGCAATCATCAATGATCTGGACACTAAAAGACGTGAAAAGATTGGAGAAATAAAAACTTTAATTATTCAACTCAAAGCCGTTTTTGACGCTGAAAACACTACAGAAATTCGTGCTATATTACAACAATGGGAACATGTTAAAGGGGGTTTTGATGGGCAATATGAGGCCGCTAAAGCCAGTACCACTTCTAATCTTCAACAACTGACGGAAATTCAGCGAATAGAGACCAGACTTAACCAATTACGCGAAAGTGTTAACGATCGTTTGGCTAAATTAATAGAAATAGGTGTGCCGGAAGTACTTTTTGCAACTCATCGCTTATCTTACTGGGCGTTACACAGGGAAAAATTGGTGTTATTAACTGAACAGGCAAGGAAATTTAGCGAGTTATCCAACGGGCTAATAAAAGTTCTGGTTGAAAAAAACATCGATTTAGAACTGATAAAATCTGAGTTGGCAAAATTTTTCCAGGGGACGAGAATAAACCAGGATAAAATACAGTCTATTGTCGAAAATATCGCCTCCGCTGCTGATCCGCTAATCGAATGGGAAACAATTCTTAACGAATTACGGCCTTTGGCGGAATTTAAGCAAGCTGAAGGCAATACTATCCAATTCGCACCATTATGCCCAAAACTGAGCGGTTACGGATTAAATGAAGGGAATTTATCAAGAATCGCTGAGCTGTCCACAACTGATATGTGGTTAAATACCGCGACCATAAAAATTGAATTTACCCCAGAATTTAAGTATACCACAAATAGTGAAATGGAAGATGTTATAGCATTTTCCGAAGCAAGTGCGGGTCAACAGGCAACGGCACTGCTAACTGTTTTACTAAATCAACCCGGAGCGCCTTTACTAATAGATCAACCTGAGGATGATATTGATAACAGAGCTATTGATGATATTATTAAAAATATTTGGGCTGCTAAAAAACACAGGCAAATTATTTTTACTAGTCATAATGCTAATTTGGTTGTTAATGGCGATGCAGAATTAGTTGTCTGTTTTGATTATAGGGATACCGGAAGTCAAACCCGTGGTACAATTAAAGCCCAAGGAGCCATCGATTCAAAAAATGTTAAAGATGAAATAACTTCAGTGATGGAAGGCGGTGAAAAAGCCTTTAAACTACGGAAAGACAAATATGGTTATTGACGCTCTATCCCTTACTTAATATTAAATCATTGATTGACCGGCTGAAAAGGCAATTTATGATAATAAATAGTTAACTTCTATTGGTTTATGTGTTACATTATTCTTGTTTGGTTTACAATTTTAAAACTTGGGAATAAATGAAATCTTTTAGCTCCGGCTTTATACCTATAAACCGTTTTGCCCTAGTCAAAAAATATCTTATCTCATTCAGGTAATAGAAACAATTATTATTTCTAATTAAATTATTCGGAAGCTTTTTACTTTAGTCTTTAGCAAGCGGTGTATATCGGCTTAGAAACAAACCTATAATCATAGTTATGATTTGATAAATTAAACACCACTACCTTTCTTTTAAATGACGAACAGCATCATATACTGATCATTTGCAGGTCGAGGCAAGTGGAGCGGCTGTATTTATAGCTAACCTGTTTATCTTCTTAAATGTAATATCTGAAAGGCAAGGCAGGTTTGAGCCCATCTAAATTCCCTGCGGTAAGTACCTCACCAATAACATTGGCAAACTTAAGCGTAACAGGTAGTCCATCACAAAAGCGGCAGGAATTGTAGTTGAGTTTCGTGAGGGCAAGGATATCCTTACAAACCGTTTCAATTTTAACGTTACCTTTTCCGCGGGTGATTTGGATGGTCAATGGGTTTGGAGTTTCCATGCCGAGGGGTTGCTGGAGGCGGGGAATGAAGCCTTTCGTCCACAGGAACGCATTGTTTTCATCTTTCACGAGGTAGCTGCCCCGCAAAATTGGAAAGTTTTTATCCCGGTATAGTTTAAATACTTTTTCGTCTTTAATACTGACGCCGACGAGGTTAATCTCCAGCTCTGCAACCGCATCACAAAAGCCCGCCCATTCTTCATTGTTGAAATGTGTGCGGCCGTGAATGAATATTTCTTTCGGTAATTGCTGTTCGTTTGATTTTTTAAATGACTGGATGGCTTTTGTCAACAGGTCAAGGGCGGCTTCCCGGGTCAGGTGATATTCCCTAGTGTCTTCGTTGTACCATGGCCCTACCGCACCCTTGAATACCATTCCATCGCCGGAATCCAAAAACATCTGCGCCGCACAGCAGGCGTATTTACTTTTCTTTTGTCTTTCGTCGATCTTGAAGACCATACCTATATAACAAACATCCTTGCGGATGCCGCCCAATTTCCAGGGTAGGCCGCCAATTTTGTAATAGGTAGAGGTCGCGATATTCCAGGCCACATCAGTTTCCATATGCGACAGGTCCCTTTTAGGTTCCCGGTTTTTTTTAAGAAACTCATCTTCCAGGTATGCCACGGTAGATTCGCGGATAATCTGGGTCAATATTTCGTGTTTAAGCAATTTTAGTTTTAATTGATTATGAAAGTTGTTGTCATAATCATAAGCTTTTTTCAGTTTGGCATATTCCGGTTCGATCTCATCAAATAAGCCGGGATTTGAACGCTCGTATTTGTTTTTGATACCGATCTTGATGGGGTCGCCAAGTCCCTTGGATTTGATGCGGCCGTGCTGATAGACCTGATCCGGGATGACAACGAACCAGAGATTCACGGGCGGCCGATCGTCATCGGTCTTATATTCGATCAGTGAATCCACATAGAGGTCTACCATGCTAGCCACCCGGACGTGATTATCGGTGTAGCGGTAATATTCATTCAATTTCGTTTCGTCTACTTTGAGCTCAACAGTTGAATTGAGATTGATAGTGATACCGAAGATGGCTTCAAAGCCTGGATAGAACGGCTTGGCGTAATCCTTTTTTAGCGGCATCATGGGTTTCAGGAACTTGTTGATCCATTTTTTCATCCGCGCGATGCCTTTTTCGGTGCCGATCAGTCCTACAGAAAAGTTATTGATCTTGTTTTTGTTGAATGGCCCAAATAAAGTCAGGCCATCTCGTGGATCACTAACTTTCTGATCGTGGTTGAAAAGCAGCAGAGGTTCCGCAATATGTTTGAGCTCAAGCACTGTTACCTCCTTCTTCGTCATCGTAAAATTCTTCTTCGTCCAAATAACTGTCGATCGGCTTCAGTCTTTCCTCGTCATTAGGCTCGAAATAGCTGAATTTGGCCTCAAAAGTGATCGGGGTGGTAGAAAGCGTGATCGTTTCTTCTTCGGCGACGGTCAGGACGATCTCATCGGCTTCCGTGTTAGAAAGGCGGGACAAAAACGCAAGCAGCTGGTCGCGCCACTCTTTATTGTGCATTGTTTTTCCTTTGTTTCTCCGGGCGCTGTGCATCTGTTTTTTATCGATCCAGGGTTTGATGCCGTCATCAGTGAAGATGATATGGCTTTTAAAACTGAAACAAAGTTCTGGGTAGAGCATTGGGCGGAAGCTGATGCCGAAATGCCAGAATCCATCATAATACTTACCGGATACGCCGATGTTTTTGGGCTTACCGTTCAGCATGAACCGGCCCTTCGCCTTATCTTCTTTATGTTCAAAGAAATAACAGTTACTATTGGACAGTTCATAGATCTTCAATTCCATTTCTTTCAGGTAGCTTTCCAAGCACTCGCGTAGTAACCTTACCAGTAAACGCCGGAAGTCGTGATATTCCGGAAAGGAATCGGATTCGTACCATTGCAGCGCATCCGAGCTGTCCTTTACCAATTGCTCAATAGGCTTTACTTCTAAATTTTCATCAGCCAGAAAATAATTGAGCGTTTTTTGAAATGTGACGATCATGTTGCCGTGCCGGTAGCCGGGATAAACCAGATTCTTTACGACGGCTTTTGCCTGTTCATCATTATAGAATTTATAAAAGTGGATCTTTTTTGGAAGGACCGGTATTTTTAGCCAGTTGGAAAAGAACAGGTCTTTCTCTTTGTATTCTATGCCGGAATAGGTGGTGTAAACATTGTCATACCAATCCATAATAGAGTTGGTATTGGCCGCTACTTTGGGCACTTCGTCAAAAGCCAATTTGCGCAAAAGCCTTTTGAGTCCTTCGCCCCAGTTATTTTCAAAGGAGATGATGTTCTTGCGGTTGAGTCCGATACGGGCATTATAGGGAGAGTTATCAACCTTCACCGGGATGATAAAATCTTTTAACTGGTATTGCCGTTCGATGCTTTTGCAATGTTCCCATTCATCCAGCACCCCGCTTTTATTAAAGGTCACACCGGAAACGACCAGTATATATTTGATGCTTTGATATTCCAGCAAGTCTTGCAGATTCTTCCAGTAATCGGCCTCCCCACCCAGTAAGAAAGACAAGTCGCATTCACAGTTATACCCTTCATTTTTCAATTTGGATTGAAGCCAAAGCGTAAATTCGTTATCCTCCGGGGTCGCGTGACCAATAAATACAATATCTCTTTTCAATACTTCCAAATCTGTTTTAATTAAGGGATCAGGTAAAAATACGGATGTCTGTTCATATTGTCCAGGGTCAGATATCAGAACCCCTATCCCAATCGACATCTACGATCGTATAATATTGCACAGGCGGTAATTTCCTATCCGATGATTCTTTTAATTCGCCTTTGGCTAGCTTGGTGTACTCGCCGCTCTCGATCTTTGCTAAAAGCTCCCGTTCAAACTCCGAGCCTTTGTCGTGTAACCTTCGTGCCGATTTGCCGAGGATCTTGCCGAGGGTAAGTGAATCGCCAACGGTAAGTTTGGTCATGGCTGTGCTGAGCAAGGTTCGGAATCCATTGAAGTCTGTAACCACTTTTTCAAGACCGCCTTTGATCTGCTGATCGATGATGTACAGGTTATTCAAAAGGTGGTCGACTATATTCAATACGATGTACAGATCGGCTTCTTTGGGAACGATCATGTCGTGTGCGGAGTCATTGCCCGAAAAGCGGATGGTATGCAGTCTTGCCGCTTCGCGTGGCGTAATCAGCTTTTTGATCACCATTTTGTCGATTTGCGGTTTGAGGTCTTCCATCTCTTTCACTTTGATGCCCTGATCGATGCAAATGGCTTCTATTATTGTCCTGAAACCGATCGCTGTTAGCAAATGTGATTTAGCGGTGAATGCCCTGAGTGTGTCCTCATAAACAATACGGATCTTATCCGGCAAGAGCGCGGTTTCCAGTTCGTTCCGGTGAAAATCAAGGGTCTGCGGATAATAGTCAATGGTCGTTGTCGGGAAATGGTCGTTTTCCTGCTGATCATAATACATCATTTCATAGTCCTCGGTGGTGGTCCGGTAGGAAACGGTTTCGCAACCGTCGCATTGGACTATCGCATAATAGTGAACGACCTGGTAATGCCACGAGCCGTCGATCTTTAAAAGTTCTTTTACGGTATGATTCGTGTTCTTAAAGCAATCCCTGCAGTAATTATCAATCTTTTGTCCTTTATCCATGAGCTATTTATCCTTTTTGCCGGCCATATTCAAAAAGTACCAATCCGCGATCTTTTTGTTATTGAGCTTGCCGCTGGTCAGCGATGCCCAGCTTTCGGCAACGCCGATCCATCCTGCTTTACGTTCCTGGAAATTATCCAGCATCTGGTTTACGGCTCCCGGGTCTCCCTGTTCGGTGAATTTGGTGCGCATGTAGAGGAGTTTGTCCAGCGTTTCTGCCCAGTCTTGGTCGGTAGCTCTGCCTGATAAGGTAAAATCGATCAGCTTGATCATATAAAGTGTTTTCTGCACCACTTGCTTCGGGCCCATCCCATCGCTATCTAGTTGCTTCGCAAAATTCGTAATCCGCAATAGCTGCGTTCCGCTAAAGGGCTCCGGGTCAAGAAGGAAATGGCTGGCCAATGCCCCAAGATCATCCTGGTGCGTGGCTTCCCGGCTCAGGTACCATTGCTGGATCTGGTCCAAAGGTGTATCCATCGTATTTATATGCGTGTAAATGGTGTCAAATAAGTAAACAGGTCCCGTTGCTTATTTTTTAGGTCCAATAGCTTGGCGATCGTCCCATTTAACTCGTCGCCCTGGTAGGCAGCCACGCGCGCACTGAGTTCCTCCCAGAGCTTGTTGATGATCCCTTTGTCCCCGGCGGCCATACCCAGCGTCTGTACTTTTTCGAGGATATTCAGGTCAGCAAAAAGCTTCAGCAACACCGTTGAGACTTCGGCATTGATATCGTGGTAAACTTTTTTGTGGTCAGATTCTTCAATGCCTTTGTCAGTAAGCAGCGTAGTTTGCGCATCCAGGTCTGTGACGACCATCAAGAGTGCGGGCATAAATTGATTTGCATTCATATAAAAGGATTAGGGTGTTAATAATGAGTATCAAAAATACATAATATTAAGTTCTAAATAGCCGTGGCTCATATTCTTCAATGCTGCCTAAATGCGTATTGTGGTATCAGCGAAAAGGCGCTGGCTATTGGTTGTGGATCGGGCGGTAAAAAAGCTAAGTTAAAAAAATACTGCTAACTTCGGCTTAGATGAGCGCGAGGAAGGAAACCCCGATACGTTTAAGTCCTTCTAAAGAGACCTTGAACCGGCTTTTTGCCGTATCGGGGAACGTATGCTCCTTTCCAGGCTGCGACCACCCGGTCTTCGATGAAGACTTTGAACTGGTGGCGCAGGTCTGCCATATCGAGGCAGCGATGCCGGGAGGTGAGCGCTTCAATACGGAATCCAATAATGAGGACCGCCGCAAGCAGGAGAACCTGATGGTGATGTGCCTACGGCACCACGTGAAAACGAATAACGTCTTTGTTTATACGACCGAAAAGCTGCGGGAAATGAAACGCGACCATGAGGCCCAGTTCCTGGAGAGAGACAAACAGGTGCCGATCCCGCCGATGGCCGTGGATAAGGCTTATGACGAGATCAAAAAGATCTCCGAACAGATCTTAACGACGGTACTGAGTACGGATGCTAAGGTCGACCGACTGATCGAGCAAAACGAACAGCTGACCGCGCTGGTGACGGCCCAATCGGCCGGGCTGGCAGACTCCCCATTCAAATCCGAGATCGACCGGATCATGTCGCTGCGGGATACGTTCAATCAGCAGAGCGCTATCGATCTCTTCACCAAATTCCGCGAAGATAACTGGGACAAGCTTACGTCGAACGAAAAATTCCGCACGCTGGCGAACCTGGCCATTTGTTATTTGGAAATCAACAGCGACGGGGAGGCCGCCGACCTGTTCATAGAGGCGCTCGAACACGAACCAAACCTGGTGAAGGCTCTTGGACTGGCGGCGCTCGGCTACACCATAAAGGAAGACAGCGCACACGCTGAAGAAATGACGGCCAGGGCGCTGGTGCTGGACCCGCTCGACATCAATGCGTACCAGGCGGTCATCCACACGATGGGGCTGAAGGGCGAAACTTTCGGAACGATCCTGTCGGCCATTCCGGAAGCAATCCGCCAGCAGCACGAGATCGCCTACGCGCTGGCTTATGTAGCCCGGGAACGCGGTCTGCTCAATGATGCGCTGACCTGGTTGCAGATCGCATATGATCAGACGGAAGGACAAAAGGCAGACCTCACGGCGGCTATTGCCAACGTGCTGCTGGAAACCATCAATGCCGAATCCTTCCTGCTGAACGGCATCGTTGACCAGGATGGTAAAAATAAGGCGCGGCTTGCGCTGCAATATTATACTGAGGGGTGGGCGGCCATCGCGGCGTCCACCTTACGGCCTTCAAGGTCGTGGTGGCTGGTCAACCGTGCCGTTGCCAAAAAGTTCCTCGGCGACAAGCAAGGTGCCTACGACGACGTACTGGCGGCCTGGGAATTGAACAGCGATTTTTGGACCTCGCGGCACCTGGCCGTAGCTGCCCTTGACGTCCGAGATTTCGAACAACTGCACAAAGCGCTGGCCCGCATGAGCGAAACGGCCACGGATGAGGATGAAAAGACACAGACCACGCTGTTTATCGCCGAGGTCGACGTATTGGAAGGGCGCCGGGAGCAGGGTGTCGCCGTCATGGAAGGGATGCTGAAGAACGGGCTCGGCGAAAAGGAAACGATCTATTTCCGCAACAAACTGGTCGAACTGTACAGCACGGCCGGCGATACGGAAACTGCCGAAAAACTGATCGCCCAGATGGTTACAGAGCATCCGGATGCAGTGCGCACTTATATTACGCAGGCGCAGTTCCTGAACCTGACCGGACGCAGCAACGAAGTCAGGGCAAGTCTGGAAAAGGCGAAAGCGTTGATCAATGACGATACTACTGCCCGTGACATCCACGAACTGGCGGAGTTATTTTATCTGAGCGGCGAGCGCAAGATCGTGGCGAAGCTCTTGGAACGGATCGCCAATCCCGGGATCTATTCCAAGATCACCAGGCAACTGCTGCTGGCCTACTATGAAGCCGGCGAACATGCGAAGCTGATCAAAACCTGTGAGGGGCTGCTGGCAGCTTACGGGCCGATCGATATGGTGACCGAAATGCTCTCCTGGGCCTACGAAGGTTTGGACGACCTTCCCGCGGCGGTCAAAGTTTTGACGGATTACCTGGAGATCTATCCCGCAGACCAATTGATTCAGTCCAGGCTGGCCTTCGTATATTACCGGCAACTGGGCAAAGAAAACCTTGCTAAACTACTGGCCACCATCGATCATATCGACCAGACCCTGCCCATGGAGACCCAGTTCAAACTGGCGCGGATGTTCGAATACATAGGCGATCTGAAGAACTTTAAAAAATTCAGTTATGAAGTGCGCCGCAACTTTTACGAGCAGGCACAGGCGCATGATACTTTTGTGTCGATGTTTACCGAGTTCACGCCCAATGAGGCGCCAGCCAGCAAACCAGTAGAGGCGGCTTTGCATACCGCTGTCACCGTTAAATTAAACGATGCCCACGTTACTTACCTCATTGAAGACAGGGATCATTATTTCAAGACACGGGGCGAAATAAGCCCGCAGAGCCCGATGGGTGCCGCGCTTATGGGAAAAGCAGTCGGTGAAGCATTTGTACTGGAGCAGGACGGACTACAACAGGAATATGAGATCGTCCATATCGCTGACAAGTTCAGCTTTGCTTTCAATGAAAGCTTTTATCTGCTGACCACTAAGTTCGTCGGCGAAGCCAAGACCAAAAAGATCACCATTTCGCAAAAGGAAAACGGCGAACTGGATTTGGAAGCGTTTTTCGCACCGCTGAGATCCGGCGTAGACGACGACCGGTATATTGAAGCCATCTACCGCGAGCGAAAGCTACCTATTGGCGTGGCGGCAAGTTTTAAAAGGATCTCGCCGATCCGCTCTTGGGCACATTACATGGCAGACCCGGCACTCGGCGTATTCACGACAGGCCCGAATGAGGAACTGCTTATCGCCGAAAGGCTGGTCCGTGCAGGAAAGCCGCTGGTGCTGGACATCTTGGCGATCACCACGCTGTCCAGTCTTGACGTGCTGGACGACCTGAACAAGCTTCCCAATCAAAAGATCGTTACCCGTTCTACGCTGGAAGAACTTTACGACCTGCTCAAAGAGCAGCAGCGCAGCAGCCAGAGCGGCACTTTTACAGTAGGCTATGCAGACGGACAGTATCTTAAACAGGTGCTCAGCCCGGAAAATATCCAGGCGCAAGTCAGCCACTTGCAGGGACTGGCGGATTGGGTGAACACTCATTGCCAGGTCGTGCCGGTGACTGCGGCGCTGAAACTGAACGCCCATAAAAAGCAGGACCTCGACGGCAAGATGGGAAAGAGTTTTGTTGACAGCATCCTGACCGCCCAGGATCAAAATGCAGTGCTTTATGCCGAAGAAATGCCCTTGCGCGGCTTTGCCTTTGTGAATTACCAAGTCAACGGCTGCGCGACGTTCATCCTGCTCCGGGTGCTCCGCGACCTGAAGCTGATCGATACAGGAAGGTTCCGGGACAAAACCCTGCACTTGATGGGGATGAACTATAAGTTCATCCCCGTCGACGCTGATATCCTTTACCTGGCCGCCACAAAATCGAAATATACCACAGGATTCCCATTTAACGTCGCCGTCAACGGGTTGATCGCGCCACTGATGCTCCAAGGTTTTGAGACCGCAGAAGCGGTTAAATTCTTCTACAAACTCTATAGGGAAAAGCTAACCGTGATCCTCGACTCTGGTGACATCAATCATATCCAAACCCTGCTACATGCTACCCTCAACACCTTATGCAAACTGTTCCCACCAAGGCTGTTGGAAGAAGACCTGATGCGGAAGATTGACCGAGTGTTTATATACCTGCCGCTTCAGCAGCACGAACTCCGCAATATGATCAGGCAATATTTCAGCAAAGCAATATAAACGCTCATGCCCCGCTTCACACTGTGTAGCCCACGGTCAACCAAGTGTTTTGCACTTCGTACTTAGTTGCTAATACGGTTGCGTATCAATTTGTCGAACGATATAGCACAATTAAAATATTGGGTTCTCCACCTTATAAAAAATTAACTTCTAGCATTTTATTCAATAAAGGATAACTGAACATTATCTAAGAAATCACTACCACGCTGAATATTCCGGGGCCATTGATCAACGCGTTCCTGAAAAGAGTTCAAGGCGTTCCATTAAATCTTGACGATGCTTAACCTGTTGATTTTAATATTTGAAATTGGCATAATTTAACGGAACACTATTGTCAAGCACGCGGGGATGTGCAGTTACATCCGAGTTTACCCAAAATGATTTAGACTTATATTCCGTCTCAATGACCTGAACAACTTTACTGGAAAGTTCTGACAGCGGAATTGCTGAAATAATATTATCCAGGTGACCGATTTGGTTTTGATAAAGTTAAACAGATATTCATCGTTATCCATAAATACCTAAAAGCTTTTATATAAAAAAGCAAAGCCAACAACTGCCGGGCATGACGATTACCTCATATTATGGTAACGACAGTTGTTTGCTTCATCGAAAATCGGCTTAACCCTTTCCATGCCCCAAATCATTTTTCCCGCTCTTTTTGGATGCGCTAGGAAATATTGATTTCGTTCCGCAAAATGCCGATCGATAGCTACCATACAAGCTTCAACAGAATCATAATCGCTATTGTGAATAACTGCTTTTGCCAGACCACTGAAAACCGACTCAATGACATTTAAGAACTGGGCGGAAGCTGGTAATGGGGCAAGTTCTACTTGTGGGGTAGTGGTGTCCAGGTTGATTTCCTCTATTCTAGCATAAAGCTTTTTAGAGGCGTGCCAGCTGGCCGCATCCCAGGAAAAAAAGATTTTCTCTTGATTGCCATACTGCATCAATAATATATCAACTAGTTTGATCATTTCCTCCGTATTCTTATGCCGGGAATAAAAATGCGTAACCTGATTGGTTGATAATTCCAGTGCGGCTGTAACAATTAGCCAGCCTTTGCTGCGCTGAAGTTGCGGCACAACTACGTTTTTTTTAGTGAACGTGCGGCCGCCCTTGAGTTTTACTGAAAAATGCCCGTACTCATCAACAGAAAAGAACTTCTCGTTTTCACCCAAATTTGCAAGTATTTTTTTTATATAGTCTAATTTCTCCCGGAATAAGGGATCAGGGCTCGTCAAAATTTCTCTTGATTTTCGAAAGCCGAAACCTTGGTTTTTCAGGTGTGTTGATACAGTCATTGCACCAATAGATTGCCCATGAGTTTTTTCGTAAACCGCAGCCAGATCCTCCAGGCGCCAGGACGTTCGGTTTATACCATGCAATGCAGGTGATTCATGCAATATCTTAACAAGGTTGGTCCGGGTTATTTTAATACGTTCTTCAATTGCAGCATTAATACCAACAGGCTTAGGGATAATACCAGCTAGACGGTGCTTCCTATAATGATCGATCCAGCGCTGTATGGTTCTTACATTTTGTTCCACCTGGGCCGCCATTTCATGGACATTTCGTTTATTCAATGATCCCAATAAAACAGTTGCCCGTTTCCATCGGTTATTCTGATTAGAGCGTTGCCACTTTTCCAATTCAAGGAGGTCGGTTGGTTCAATTTCCCGGAGCCGTCGGTGCGTATAAATACAGGCTTTTGTCTTACGCCGCCATGCGATATAGTGTATTGTGAACTGTTGTAGGCTATAACCATTTGTTTGGATGACTCTATAGTCCTTCCAAAGCGGGATTAATTGCACCTGCAACGTTACAGACTTTTCCATTAGAGAAGGAAGCAGGCTGATCATTTCAGCCAAACGGGGATCTGCCGGTTTTACATGTTTTATTTTAGGCAGTCGGAACTTGAAATCATCCAGCTTCCCGGGATAAAGCCGTTCAATTTCTCTAAACTCCTTGCGATATTTATTTATAGTTGTTGTACAAAGTCCAAGCCTCAAAGCTAATGCTGCCGAATCAGTAGCTCCATCTATGAAGTCTTTGCGGATGCTAAACACCTTAAATCTTGCTGTTTTAGATACCATTGCGGTAATGTATTGAATTTTCTTTACATCAGTTGTGAATAGCCGTCRGCATTTTCATCAACTCCATTTGTTCAATGCTCAGCGCTAAATAACACGGGGGCTAACGATCAAATGCATTTGCGCATAGACATGCTGATGCCCGTCGATAACAAAGTTATTTGACGGCTGACATCGTGTACCCGCAGATGCGTACCCAGATTTTGCAACATCCGATGGCCGCATAAATACGATAGAGCTGGATACATAAATCTTTTGAGTTCCGGGTATTTTAATAGCTCTGATAATGTGAAGCAAGCCATGTTTTCGCATTGCGAAAACGGCTTGCCGGGGTACCCGGACCCGATATACTTCACTTTGTTCAGCACATCATTTCAACAAATTTTTGATTTTTTTAGGTTGCCACCCTTCTGGGTACCAACTTGCGTTCGCCCTGTTTCTGACCTTTGGTGCTGAATATGGGCAGGCCGAAAGCAGATATTGATAAACTACGGAATGTTAACTTCACTATCCGCTTAACAGCTAAGGAAATTGGGCAGCTTGATGACGCGGCCTTGCTTTGCGGCAAAGCAACCGGAGAGTTAATCAGGCATAAGCTGTTTAAGGGTAAGTTTCCGGAGGCAAGGATTGCCCGGCTGGAGTTGAACACTTACCTTGAGTTAAAAAAAATCGGAGTCAACCTTAACCAGCTTACGAAGCTTGCCCATACCGGCAGGATAGATATGAATTTTATTAAGATTTTGATGCAGCTGTTAAGGCAACAGGAAGTCATCATCGCTCAAATACTTTTCCGTGATAGCCAGCCAGGTAATAGGTAGGGATTTTATGGGTGCACTGGAATATAACTGCAACAAGATCGACCATCCCGACATCAGGCAAAGGGCTGAGATCCTGGATAGTAACTTCGCATCGTTTAATTATGATATCATTCAGGCCGAGGTGGATGCCGTGCGGCTGCTCCGCCCAAACCTAAGCAGGTATGTTTACCATACCAGCCTTAATTTTTCTAAAACAGAAATTGATTCGTTGTCAAACGATAAGCTGTTAGCCATCGCCCACGATTATCTGGACGGTCTTGGCTATAACAATAACCAGTACATCATCTTTCGTCATTATGATGCCGACCATCCGCACCTGCACCTTTTGGTTAACCGGGTAAGCTTCGACGGCAATGTCGTCACCGACAGCAATAATTATAAACGAAGCGAAGCTGTCGTACGGCAGCTTGAGGTTAAATATGACCTTATACCTTTAGAGCAAAGTATATATAAAGCTACAAAGAGAGATAACCATATAACAGTAGAGCGGAATAGCCATGTATCTCAAAAGGCGCTTAAAAAAAATGAAATAGAAAAAGCTTTACGTACCGGAAAACCCTCGGATAAAATGGTTTTACAGGAAAAACTTAACAATATCATCGGACGAGGGGGTATTACTTTACAGCAACTAATCACCAGGGGCGAAGAGCAAGGAATCTATTTCCTGTTCAACCAGGCTTCCACAGGGTATATAAGCGGCATTACCTATTTCCATAATGAGTTTAAGGCAAAAGGGCAGGCACTTGGTAACCGGTTTAAATGGGCGGAGTTGATCAAACACATTGACTATGAGCAAGACAGAGACCGCCAGGCGGTTAGCGAGGCAAACGAGCGGACAACAGCAAAATACGGGCAGCTCACAAGCCAACAACAATCCACCGGGCAAAGCGGACGAGGAGCTTCTGAGTTTTTTACAGGCAATAGGGAAGATACTGGAATCGACGGAATCCAACAAGCTGATTTTGGAGAAAATGGAAATGAAGCTCAACCAGATGGAGAAGGGCTATTCGGAACAGCTGCGGATGATAATCATGTTTATGCTCATCCCGATGATGATGGCCATGATGGGGTTAGTGGCAGTATTAATATTCAAATAACCAATGATGTTGACGACGAGGCCATACATGGCAGGAACCGCAGGCGGCGCAGCAAGCCGAGGACCAACACCAGGTAAAGAACTAAATGGTATAAAATGTTGTTAAGATTAAGTAAATTTGAATATCTGATAAAGATATGCTGTATGGAAATTGTCCTGGATCATGATCAAAAGCCGCAAGGCGTATTCCTTCCGCTCGATGAATGGGAACAGCTTAAACATGGCATAAACCGTGCAAGCGACCTTTACAAGCTGATGGACGAGCTTAGCCAAAAGGATATCTTTGATATGAACGCTGATGAATTCTCGGCTTACCTTGCGCCCGTTGCACAAAGTGTTGTTCAGGCAGCCCATGATCAGGATCTTTATTTTTCCTACCCTTCCGGCATGGCACCTGCTAGCCTGCGAAAGTCAGGTCCGTGTATGATCTTCCTATCGCCCTGGGAATTCTTTGTGAGTCCGGGCAACTACCACCAACCGAAAGTTTTCTGATCGCCTGCGGGCTATCTCTTAACGGCAAACTCCGCCCCATCAAAGGCGCACCCTCTATAGCCATCGCCGCTAAAAAAGATGGATTCAAAAGCATCATCCTTCCTGCTGAAAATGCTGCAGAAGCCGCCATCATTTCCGATATTTACGTCTACGGATTTGCAGATTTAGGCTCCGTCATCCGGTTTTTAAATGGCGAAAAAGCCAAGCCAACTACCCATCATACCCGTGGACTATTTATAAAAGAACCCGACTTTAAAGTTGACTTCCCAGAAGTAAATGGACAACTAAGAGTTAAGCCCACTTTGGAAATTGCCGCTGCCGGCAATCACCATGTGCTCCTGATCGGGCCGCCAGGCTCCGGCAAGATCATGCTCGCCTGCCGCCTGCCCGCCATCATGCCGCCCATGGATTTGCACGAAGCCCCGGAAGTGACGCGTATTTATTCGGTCGCTGGACTTTTGCAGACAGAGGGCCTAATGCCTTCCCGCCCATTCCGCAGTCCCCACCATACGCTATCGGACATCGCTTTAGTCGGCGGGGGAACTACCCCGCAACCCGGCGAAATATCTTTGGCTCATCAGGGTGTCTTATTTTTAGATGAACTGCCCGAGTTTAAAAGAAAGGCTTTAGAGGTATTGCGACAACCCCTGGAAGAAAGATTGGTGTCCATCTCCCGCGCGAATTACAATAACGTTTTCCCAGCCGGGTTTTTGTTCGTTGCTGCCATGAACCCCTGCCGGATAACCGAGGCAACCGACCCGAAAAGGCGAGTAGATTGCCCTCATTGCGGCCAAATCATTTAACCCGCCCAGCTCTCCCTATCCAAGCTCCTGAAGTGGATGGCTTCAGCGAGGTGCTCCAGCAGTATTTCTTCGCTCCCTGCAAGGTCGGCAATCGTGCGCGATACTTTCAGTATGCGGTCGTACGCACGGGCGGAGAGGCCCAGTTTCTCCATGGCTTTCTTTAAAAGCGTTTGGCCGGCCTGGCTTTATCTTGCAAATGTCGCGCACCATCTGGGGGCTCATCTGCGCGTTGGCGTGCAGGTCGGGCTTGCTGCCGAAACGTTCTATCTGCAGTTCGCGGGCTTTGATTACGCGGTCGCGGATGTGTTCGCTTTTCTCGGCCAGGCGGTCTGATGATAGCTCGGTAAAGTTTACCGGGGTAACTTCTACGTGCAGGTCTATCCTGTCCAGCAACGGACCGGATATTTTGCTGAGGTATTTCTGCACGGTGCCCGGCGGACAGATGCATTCCTTCTCGGGATGGTTGTAATAGCCGCAGGGGCATGGCGGCGAGAACATTTCTCTCATGCACCAAGGTACTGAAAAACCCTTTTGAAAGGCAGAAAATTGTCACCCCGCAAACGCTCGGTGAGCATTTATTAAACAAAAGGCTTGACAAGGGATTGCTGCAACGGGAAGTCGCCAGCATACTTTCTGTATCGGAAGACACCGTTACCTATTGGGAGAACGGGCGGGCTGCGCCGCAGCGGCGGCACTACCCAAAGCTGTTCGAATTCCTGGAGTATTATCCGTTCGACCACGAAGTTGAGAGTGTGGGCGGAAAGCTGAAACAAGTGCGCTCGGCTATGGGAATGACGGTTGGGCAGTGCGCAAAGGCCCTGCAGGTTTCCGAAAACGCTATCCTCCGATGGGAGTCGGGCAGGCGCATTTGCAACCCCCAATACCAATCGCTGATTGAAAATGCATGGTGTGAACTCCCCCATTACTGCACCCAACGTCCTCCCTTGTGAGGGCGTTTTTCTGATTTTTTTCTCGAAAAAAGGGCTCTTGCAATCTACATTGGAGGGCATGAATTTAAGCGTTATTACAATGGCAAGCACCTAGTAACGCAAGCCTGCGCTCTCACGCCAGCCAGAAAGGTTAGTAGTCAATTATATATAAACAAAGATACTTCATCTATACTTTTAATTGTTCCAGTTAGCTCTTTAATTGTTCGGCTCTTTCCAACACTTGAAATTGGACGATATTTGATTTTTTTACATACCCTTCCGGTTAAATCATATATATATTCTGTGATAGTAATTTGGCTCAAGTATTCATTATCATTTTTATACTGTTCATTTTCTGTCCAGTCTATAACTTCTGTCTCCGAAATTATTTTGTTTGAAGAATTGTAGGTATAAACAATTCTATCTGGGGGGTATTTTTGATTCCCTTGGCAGCACGATTTATTAATAAACCTTTTTGCAACAAGCTGTTTTAGTTTGTTGTATCGGTAAACAGCGTCATACACTATATTATTATTATAACTAAATCGCTCTGAACCGATTCGCCTTCGATTAAGATAGCGATAATTGTACGTTAGGATAACTTTTTTATTATTGCTTAAATAATTTATTCTTTTCCCAATTTTTCCTTTTTGATTATAAAATGTTTCACTAATGATTTTACCATTATAATATTCCTTATTGACATTAGGTAATTGAAAGATATAGTTTACATCGGGATCCATTTTCTCCAGCCAAAATTTAGGCAGAGATGGAGCTAAGTACAAGTAGCAGGTTTTTTTTGAAACACTGCCGTTTTCATTATAAAATTCTATTTTTTTTATTTTTTTTAAAAAAGGGTCACGGTACTCCGTTGAAATTAGTGTTGTATCGACAGGTGAATTACCTTTATAAGATATTTTGTATTCGCGTATAATAGAATCTGGCTTGAACACGTCCCTGTTTTTAGGAGAAAAATCCCTCTGAATTGCATCAATCCTAAAAGCGTATCCCAAAAGAAAAATTAAAGTTAACATATACAAACTTATGTTTATCTGTGATCGTAAAAAACTGTGCCCCCATGAGTTGCCACGATTTTATAAGGATTCTTATCAGGCACTGCATTATTTAAAATAAGGGGTTGAACTGCGTTGTACTCGCGTCCGCCCACTCCAAATTTTTGTCCTATATAACTACGCGCGTTGTTATAAAAGGTAGGAGCTAGATTAAGGGGGTCTGTTATGCCTCCATACTGTTGTCTATAATGATCTTCCGGGTTATTGTGATGATTAGGCTTATGTGAATTAGGTGAGCCTTGCAAAACATCAACGCCATCCCATCCTTTAGCGCCATTAGAATAATCCTTTCCTCCCGTTACCGCATTTATAGCTCCGGCCATTGCTTCCTGCATTTTCGTTCCATTTCGTTTTTCATCGCTCGTTTTTTTAAACCCACTATATCTAGATGTATTGTTTGATTTCTCATAAGAAAAATTGCCTGAAGTCGCTTGTGCTTCAGATAAATTATCTCCCATATTATTGGCTACCACGTTTGAAAAAGCAAATGTTTCATCATGGTTGCCTGAAGACTCTGCATAGGCTATCGCTGCCATATCAACAAGTTCTTCTATAGTGAGTTTTAATTCGGTCAATGTTGGGCCACCAATACCACCGCATAAACGCGAATCCTCTTCCAGCACATAGGCTTTATGGTCCTTCTTACCGTCATTGTATAGCCAAGCTCCGTCATGACTAAAGATATCCCCCCACATCCCGTCGGGGTCTATGAACCGGATGGGATTGTTGAACGCATAAGTATAAGGTGAAAGTCGCCTCCCTTTCTCCGCCAACGGGTCAACGCTCGTCCACCTCGCGACTACCGGATCGTAAAACCTTGCGCCATAATCGTACAATTGAAGATTCTCCTGAAGCTCTTTACCATTGTAAAGGTACTCGTTCTTCGGACTGATGAGTGTTCCTCGCGAGATTTCCATTCCGAAAGGCAGGTAGTCGTCTTGTTGGGTCACTCGCAAGCCGTCGAACGTATCAAAGCTTACACGATTATTGCCTAGGTGGTCTTTGATTGTATATTCGTACCTGTATCCGCTTGACGTCGAAAAAGCCCTGCCTTCTTCAGTTTGTATAAACGACAGGCCGCCTCCATCATACTGTATCCCGTCTAAATAGTCCGTAATGGTGGTTCCCACGACTCGCCTTAATTTATTGCCAGTCGCGTCATACACATAAGTTGTATTTTTGCCAGCAAAACTTGTGGGCAAATTCAGGATATTGTAGCTGATACTTGTAATCCCCTTACTGCCATCTTGTTTCATATTTCCATTCCCATCGTAAAAATACGTGCCCGTCCCAGCCTTATAGCCTAAAAGTCCCGCGTCTGGCGATTTGTCCACAACGCCCTGCAACTGATTTGTCTTGTTGGAGTTACTTAGGTAAGAATAACTCAGGCTGTCAATAAGCGCGTTGTTGTACAAGCGCGATAACGAGATAATGTTTCCTTGCTTGTCATAGCTTATCCCCCTTTCGGCAAACCCGTCGCTGCTTACGCCGCTGGTTAGCCTGTTCAACTTATCATATTTATACGCATATGATTTGCTAAAGTTCAAATTTGCTCCCCATAATTGGTTGGCGATATTGCCGTTGTATTGTGGGGAAATGCCCTCGTTATACTGCAGTTTTTCCGAAAACAACGAGGACGTTGCCTGGCTTAGCCAGCCCCGCTCATTGTACAGGTACGTAATTGTCTGCGAAGGTTCTGCTATGCTGCCGGTAAACTGAGCCGTTCCCGTTACGCTAAAGCCGTTGTCAAGCGTAATCCTATTTGACGCAATAATTGTTTTCTGTCCTGAAGTCATGGCGCTGCTGGTCCCAAGCGTCGTATCCGCCACTAACCCATTTCCTGCTCCGTTCAAAATTTTAACGTATAACTGGCCGATGTCATTGTAGCTAAGCCGTGACAACAAGGTCTGCGTGGCGGTGTTTATGGAAGAGTAGCTGTCTTTTTTTCTGCCAGTATGATCGTAAGAATACGTTGAATTTATGGTTAATGCCGGACTTGAGGTATTCGAGGCTGTAAAATGCTGTCTCTGCACGCCCGTTATTTCGTTATTGAAACTATAACTGTTTAAGTAAGAATCATAGTTGTTTACGTTCACTGTTCCTGCAAGGTAATGCTGCTTCATGGCTTTTACCGTCCGGCCAAGATCGTCGTAAAATTGAGCCTGCCAAAGCATGTTGCTGGTGCCTAAAACGTTCGTTTGTGACACTGTTAGCAGCCCGACGGGATTGGAGTTAACATTGAGTGGAATTGCAAAATTGGCTGGCAGTCCCGGTATGTCCACGTAGCCGTCGTAAAAAGAAAGCGTTAAAGTGGTGGTTACAAAAGATGTTGGCCACGCAATGTTGCTATAACCATTACCAGTTGGTGTCCTCGACTCGTACAGGCTGCTTTGACCGTTGATGATATTTTGCAGCGCGACCCTTGTTATCGCGGAGCCGTTGTTGTTCCAGACGCCCGTCAAAGCCACTCTGCCCAAGGCGTCGTACTTGGTAAACAGCCAATTATTTTGGCCGCGCTGAAGGCTGTCCTGCGTCGCGACGACTTGGTCGATTTGATTATAAACCAGATACTCCCAGCCCTTGCCGGGGAGCTTCTTTTGGATTAGCCTGTTCCTGTCGTCATATTGGTACTGGTAGCACAAATTGTCCAGCACGGGCTTTGTGATTGCTGCGGTTGTGTCTGGGCTGGCACCGGGCGGCAGCACGAAACTTAAGTTTCCAAGGTCGTCGTAAACGTAGTATGTGGAGAGTATTTGTACCCCATTAGCGTAGTTATATGCCCGTTTTAATATAGTTTTCCCCTGCAAGTCTTTATATTCTTCAACAGTTCCTGTGCGGCCGCTTTTCCAGTTTTCGTCTTTGCTTACAACTACGCTGATTTGGCTGGTGTCATACAAGGCAGAATTGCTTTGCGCCCTTGTGAGCGTCCTTGAAAAGTCCGGATTTATTGTTACTTTATAAAGTGCAACCGCAGTTCCGCTTGCGGTATCCAAGGATCCGTTGTTAGCACCATAATCAGTTTTAACGGTATGCCCCGGATTTATAGCTCCTGGCTTTCCGGCAAACTGCCAATTGTCGCCAGGCGCGCTTTGGTCTAGCACTCTTGAGAGAGCCGACGGCTCGATTAGGGTTTCAGCGTACGGAAACTTGTTGCGCGCCACGCCGTTGGACAATTGCGGCTGGGTATCGCCCGACGGGTTATAAAAAACGGACTGTTCTGAGTCGGCATTCAAAACAAAATTACCGGCCGATCCCGTTGACGCGAATGGAAGGAGCTTTTTTACCTCCCTGTCGTACTGGTCGTAACTGTAAATCTGTACGATGTCCTTCCCGGCAGGCGATGCCTGCTGCCCAATTGTTTGGCTCGGACGGCCCAGCCCGTCGACGTAGTTGACCGTAACCATTACCGAATCTTTGTTGCCGGTGAGCTGATCGAGCTTGATTGTGGACTGGATCGCTCTTCTAGGAACTCGTGTGCGTATGAAATTCTTATTCCATGTTTGCCCGATAGACGTTGCGGGCAAAAGGAATACTAAAAGAAATAACAGGGAGCCTAAGTATTTAATGCTTGACTTGTTGCATGTCTGAGCCATGGGCTGGATTTTAATTTAAGGTACATAAATGGTTAGCGGAGAAGAGACAAGCTGGCCTCCTGCGGTTAAATTTTGATAGACCTCGAATTTGTAGCTGCGTCCCTGCGCAGGAACCCCGACCGTGGGCGATGTCGTAGCGTTACAGGTGATGGCTGTCTGATAGACCTGATTGTTGCTCAGGTCCGTATATTTCAAATAACATCCGCTACTTGGATCAGCCGTTGTCATACAGCGAATCGTTACTGCGGTATAATACGTATTATCCAAGGATAGGGTCGGAATTGATGCGCCAGACGGTTGATTGCCGTAGTTGTATGTGAAGTTCTTTATGATATTCCTATCCTTGTCCCGCATATTTACAAGTCTCTGCAATCCATCGTATTCGTAATATGAGATTTGCCTTTTAGGGTCGGTTATGCTCGTCACGCCAACCAGCGGCTCATAGGTATAGTAAGTGATTTGAGCGTCGATTGGGATCAAGCTAAGATCGTCGATTTGCAAGCTGGTCGAAAAAGTGGTGCTCCCCGCCGTAACGGTCACTGCCGACCTGATTAGGGCCCAGGTGTTCGTTGCGACGTCCTTTCTCCAATAGCTTAAGGTGTAATTGCCGTTATCCAACCCCGAAATTGTCTTTGCGTACGCGCCCGTATGGCTATACATGCCGGTCTTCGCGTCTGTGCTGTTTCCCGTTCCTTCTTCGAACGTCTCCAAAAACACGTCGTTTGCTGCTGCATTCGACACATTGGCCAGCACGTAGCTTTTAGTGCTGTTCCAGATTACGGACACCTTGCCACCGCCCGGCCTCTGCGCGCTCAAAACGTTACCTTTGCTATCATAGCCCAAATAGTTCAATTTCAGGTACTGCGGCCCAGAACGGACTTTTCCGAATTCCTGCACGGGTGCAATAATCACGGTATCCGGCCATTGCTTATACTTCGTGTATTTGGACTGCATGAACGCGCCGTTAAAATATTCTGCCTGAAGTATAGGCGCGTTTACGATGTGCCGCGACAGCATCTTGGCGTAGATGCTCACCGAGCTCGAGTCTATTGGGTAGCTTATTCTTGTCTCAATAGTGTCCTTCGTGCTCGTTGCAATTTTAGTGGCCGTCAACTGATAGAGTGCCGGTGTTTTTTGATAGTAGTATTTTTCGGTCTGAACGATGGGGTGCCCATTATTGTAGGTGGTAACGACCTTGCTTTTGGGTTTTGTAATGGCTGTGAAGCGCTGGAAATAAGGGACGTTTAGATATACGCCGGGGCATAATAGCGCGCCATAACCTGTAACGACAGGGTTATAATTTCCGGTTCTGGCACCATAGTAATATGTTACACAATTGTCAGTATGGCCGAAAGAATTGCCGTTATATATCGTCGTAATTGACGGCCCGCCGTCGTAAGGCCCGAAGTCGTAATTTGAAGAAATGGCCGTGGCTAAATATTGTAAGCTTATTAAGTCGGTATTGATTTCCTGGACAAATTCCTCCTGATTGCCGGACGAAAGATGTGGGGAAATCGAATAATAGGTATAGTCTTCTTTGTATATAACGGAGCTCGCTTTAAACACTTTTTTCGCTAAAAGCTTGCCATTTTCCCACTCATTGGGCTCGTAAGCCCTTAGCGACATGAGTGGATACGTTGAGCTGTATAAGTATGGCTGATTGAAGCTAAATCTGTAATTCGTCCTGAAATTATTGTTATTGATCGTATCGGTATCGAATTCATCGACGTATTCGTATCCTGCATACGATCCAGATGTGGTTTCTAGTGGCGTTATAGAATTGGCCGAAAAATTTATTGCGGCGATTGTACCCCACATTACGTTACTGTTCCAATATTCCTGTGATGTGCGCTGGAAATAGTTGGGCAAGGACACGATTCGGCCAGAGGTCAGCGTCGGTATCGATGGGGTTGGATTCGTGTAAGTGTAGCTTTTGACTTTCTTCAGCGTGCCATCAGAGTCGGAGTACTTTATTTTTTTTATTCGAAGCCCGCCGACATTTATCATCATCTTCGTGGTGTCGAAGGCGCGATATTTTACATTGAAATAAAGGTTGTATGGCTGTGCTTCGGCGGCCGATCCTATCCCATTTAAATAGGTAAGCCTAACGCCCATTTCGTATTTTCCAGCCGTCAGCGACAGGCCGGTATTAAATGTCCCTACGCGTTGATAAACGCCGTTTGCGTCCGGATTTTGCGCGGTGGTGTTGAAGTTCCTGACCAGTGTCTTGGTTCCGTTAGCTTCGATTTTGTTCAAAAAGAATTCGACATTGTCGGCATTGTACGGCGTATATTGCTCAAGCGTCGAAATCCCGTAATTCGTAGAGCATGTAAATCCGAGATTCGTAGCCATCAAACCATTGTTGCCGACGGTGAACTTCTTCAAGAAAAATACGCTGCTTCCGCTTGTACTGTCGATAGTCGTCTGGTAGCTCCTCCTGCTGTAACTCGACAGGTTTATTCCTTGGCTAACTTCCGGAATATTATCGTCCTGGTACATCTGGAGCAATTCATTCGGTATCGATGCCAATTGGGCGGTGTTGCTCTCGTACTCAAACGAGGTCTTGCCCCCCTCGGGATAGGTGATGCTCGTTAGTGAAAATGCGCTCGAATTTTGCGGTTTTACGCTTCTGTCCCCGCCCGTGAAGTAGCCAGGGGCGACGTTTGGTATAAATGAGGCTGCCGTCGTATTGGCAATCCCGTTATAAAACCCCCAATGGTCCTGCGCAAAAGTATATTTGGATGGGAGGTTTATATCTTCCTTATAGGTGAAGCTGTATCGTTGTATTTTTCCGTCGCTCCCCGTTACTTCTAAAGCATTCAGCTTAAGGCGCGTGAAGCGGTAATTGCTTGGCTCGTAGGAATTGGCCAATGCCGAATTCTGCGATGGGAGCATATCAAAAGCGCTTCCGTAAAAATAGTCGTAAATAAACTTGATTTTTCTGATTAGGTTGCCATTCTTGTCCTTTACTTGTATCTCGCTCAATGCCTTTGTGGGCATGTCGACGCGTGATATGGTAAAAAAATCGACGCTGCCGTCTGGGAAACTGATCGATTTAACCCTCGAATCAAAATTATTTATGGCCGAGAAAGCCATTGCACTTGGAATTTCGTTGGGCGGTATAGACATTCCGCTGCCACCAGCAGCCAGAAGATGGTAGAAGCTGGCTTTGACTCCGGACATTGGATAAGTCCTGTAGCTCAACGTATCATAGCTAAAGCTAATGCTGTCATTGAACCTGTTTTTGATCTTGAGTATTTGCCAGGAATTTTTTACGGTTTTTATATTATCCCTGGTAGCGGTAGTCGCATCTTTCCCGAAGTCGACGGCTGTGCCGTCTGCTGTCTTAAGCGTCCAATAATACAACGGTGTAATTGTGCCATACTGATTTGGCGGGCTATTATATTGCGTGATTGCGATGTCTTCTTTTGGAAATAAGATGAATTTATTCTGACGCTGGCTAAACATGAAGCGGCCGGACTGTCCTAGGACCGAATAATAAAACTCATCTGGTAGAAAATCCGCACCCTGATACTTAGCCACTCTTACGTAATCCATTCTAATATTATGGTCGTTATTAGTAGCAACTGGCAATGAATTGAAATAATCTACGCTGCCGCCATAAACAGTTCCAGCCTTAATAAAATAGTCTTCGTCGGGAGCCCCTCGTACTTTACGGCTTATCGAGCCCCCGTAATCCAAATTCCAGCCCAACCCCACCCAAGTAGCCTCCTGGTCGGCCCGAATGCCACCGGCGTGGTAACTCAGGGTGATAGGCACAGATACGCCGTTGATTGATACTTGATACAATGGGATGCTAATGTTTGGCACCCCGGTGTAATAGGAAACGGGAGTCTCGACACGCCGGTTGAATGCATTCACTTCGGGCGTTTTTACAGGCGACACTGATGGCAACGGACCTTGTCCATGGGAGCGAACTGTGAATGCCAAGCTAAAGGCAATCAGGCATGTAGTATATAAATACTTGGGCAGTTTCATGATTTAGTTTTTTGGGAAGTCCGATTGGGTTACTTTTTCCTTTGCAAGGAGTTCAGTCTTTTTTCTAGCGACTTTAGCTTTTGCCCTTGAGTAAGGACTGTCCGCGTCAATTTCGCATTCTGTTTGTTGCTATCTATCAGATACAGGGTGAGCTCCTCAATTTTCTTCATCAGCAACTTGTTCATTTCCCCCACGTCCATGCCGTTGCTTACCACTTCAGCCGCAGATGGCACGTCCGGCAAATGGTGGTTCATGTCGATGTATGTTTTCACAGACTGCAGCGAAGGGAGATTGTACCCTTTGTCGAACACATAGTCGCTCCAGCCCGTAAGCTCTATGACCACCTTCTTCGCCCGGACGATGCCGGTAGCCGTGAGCTGAAGTGCGACCTTTGTCTTAAGCGTGGCGTCGTTTATCGTTTGAGTCGTGTTGCCGATGTCGCCTATCGCCGCAAAATTGATATTACCGTAAATGTCCCCGTAAATCACGCCACCACCGTTATGGCTTGGGTCCGCGTTGATCGTCCAGTTAGTGCCGTTCCTTGCAGCGTTGAAGCCAAGGTAACTGGTACCTAATAAGCCGGCGCCCGAAGCTGGGCCAAGGGAGGCTTTTTCAAAGCCGTCCTCGACCTGGAAAAGCGATATTGGCGTAGTTGCCGCGATGCCGACGCTGCCGTTCGCATCCAGGAACAGGGGGGCGGAGCCGATGCCGCTATTGAAAAAGTAAAAGTTCTTCCCGCCATTCATTAAATAATCGGTGCCAAACTCCCATTTAGGCTCCAATGCGGTTCCGGCCAAGTTGTACCCTGCAAAGAAAATTGCGGAGCTTGAGGCTTTAGTGGATGCATTATTGTAATTATTGGCAATAGTTATCCTGGCGCGACCTGTAGTAGAAGCACTTACAAAATCAGCTACTGATTCATAACCTGTTAAAGTTGAAATACCGGAACTGGTTACACTGAATTTCGCTGAAGGGGTTACCGTCCCGATGCCGAAACTGCCTTGTTTCACGGTGAAATAAGTGTTTGCAGCGGTACCCCATGACTGTATGTCCGCATAAGGGTCGCGTTCCCACCACGTCTTGGTATCGGTTTGTGGGCTAACGTAGATGTTGTCGACAGAAATCCCGTCGTGCAGCCGTGCTGTGAACCAGTCGCTGCCTGCCGCGTTCCTGACCAGCCATAAGTTGTTTTGGAAATCGTTGCTCGTCAACCCGCTAACGCGCGTCAATAAGGTAGCATTCTTGGCGACGGCCCCCAAGGCTGTCGCCTGATAAACGGTGAATTTTGCCGGGTAAGTCGTTGTTCCAACGCTTACGTTACCGGTAAGATTGAAATAGGCATTCGCGCCCGACGCGGTCCATTGGGCATTTGCAGAATATAACGAGCCAAATATCAGGCACGCCGAAATGAAAATCTTTTTCATACGATGATAAAGGTTGGATTTTAAAAAAATAAAAGAATGTACGGGAGTTATGCTGTCATGGACAGCTATGCGCTTAGCGTTATTTTGAAGGCTTGAAAACTACCGAGCGGAATAATAAAAAGTCTGTTCATAGCATTGCGATAAAAGGTTATTAGGAATTACTCGCTGAATTTATAAACAAAATTTCACTTTTTGAAATTCTTTCTAATAATTTTCTGAGGAAAATTAATGCAAAATAAAAAACACATACTTCTTTTTAGAAAAAGTAAGATACAGGCCGAAAATTCATCGTTCAATTTATTTCAATGAGGCTTTTCAAATCAGGTTGCCCAATAATTTCAAACGCTCTGTTGCTTGTAATTCGTAATACCTGGGAATAAATCGATGGTAAAAGCCGCATTGCGGATCTTTGCCGTTAACACGGTAAACCGGACATCCGCTTGTGTAGATGGAACGATAGCGGCATTTTTTGCAATCGTCTGATTTTGCATCTTCGTGAGGTTCACCGCTGGCAATCATATCAACCACGTCTAATTTTTTATTTAATATAATAACCTGTAAATCATGATTTTAGATAAGGAAGCCATGACGGCACTTGAAACCACCATCTATATAAAGCGCAGGGTCAAAAAAAACAAGAAAAGGTTTGGAATTCCAGTGATTCGGTTGACGTTTTATTTGTGTATAATTAATGCCTAATTTCACTTAATATGAATTCGGCTTATGGTCTTTAGCAAACCAGGAGAACTATAATGTAGTGGTTTAATATGCCTTTCCGTGTAAGAGCACCGCATATCTTGTTTCTTTGAATTATTTGGTTAGTGACCCTATTCGGCGACCTAACATAAACACCATTTATAAATAACTGACTTAGAGAATATAAGAATTTCGCGATTGTTCCCTCCCCCTAAGTTGCATTTCAAACTATTCAAATAACCTCTTAAGAATTTTGCATAATGGGGTTATGCTTTTAAAACGCCACCAAAATGTTCAATAATCTATATTAGAGATGTGACCTTTGGGGCCTTCCAATTTATCTGGGTAATTCAGGCGGCAAAGGAAAAGTAACACATAGAAGGAATAATTGAATATGCCTTCTTGCCGATACATGCTCGCAATCAACCATTCTTAATCCAATTAGATTAAACGAAAACGGCTGTTCATGATTAATGATCCAGCCGTTGTACATGATTACTAATTAGATGGGGTTTTAATCCTTGCGTTGTTTTAGCAATTCAACTTTTTCTCGCTCGCTGGCTAATAACCGCTCGTAAAGTTTTCTGTTTTCTTCAAAAAGGTCAATTACTTTGTCAATAGGGTTGAAATTGAAGGTAGATTGATAAGCGATTGACGTTGAGTTGTCACTACTATGAAACGTAGTATTTATAATATTAATAGCTGCTTCCTCATCGAAATTTTGGATGGATTCGACAGGAACTTTTAAAGCCTTTGCAACTTCGCGCAATAAATCTTCCTCTATTATTTCTTTTCCTTCTACTATCGAGACTCTTTTTTGGCTCCAATCGTCACCCAGCTCAAGTGCAAGGGCTTCTTGTTTTAAGCCGAGCATTTCGCGGAACCTTTTGATATTCCTGCCTTGATGAATATGTGGTTTTTCTGAAGTTGTATTCATGGCTTATGGATGTTTTATAACAAAGGTAACAAATTCAGTGCATCAATACACGCATAATTATATCGTAGAGTAAGGAATAAATTACCCTCGGTTAGAATACGATAGACTGCCATCCGAATTTTCTAGACGCTCACGCTGCCATTCTTTTGTGTTGCCGGTTAATGCAGACTGGTAATAATTCACATGTTTATGTATAGCGGCGATTATGCTCCATGGGACCATTACCCTAAAACCCTGCGCCATTATGAGGTGCAAAACCCCTTCCGTGTTCTTGTTGATTTTTTTAGTGCCGATACACCTAAAGGGCATAGGAAAAAACTAAAGCAATGGCGGAAGTTTGCTATCGGTGACAACTATTATTGCCACGAAAGGTTCGGGCCGGCCAGTTTATTGTTCACTTACAAAATCAATCTGAATTTACTGGAGGCGATGTTCCTGCTGCTGCTGGAGAATGAATCTGCATGGCCGCCGAAAAAGGTAATAGGCGAGCAGTTGGCAAGGGAAAAGGCAGCCTGGAGATGGTACCCTAAAAACCTCTCGGAGGAGGAACTGCTCGAACCATTTAAAGCGGTCAGGAAGATATTCAAAGCGTTTTCCTTGCCACAATACCGTGACCATCTGGATGAATGGCTTGAGGAGGCGCTATCATTGCGTACGACTGCAGAACGGATGGACCCCGCAGAAATAATCGGTATTTACGATAACCTGCGCCGTCTGTATTCAGCTGCCTGGATAATCTTTCAACGGAACGGGATGGAACCGGACTTGAAAGATGAGGAAACCGCTCAGCCAATAAACAATCATGCACCGGGTAAAGAAGCAAAACGCTCCGGAGATAATCAGCTGTTAACCGCTGTGCCGCAATTTAATGGACAGGTTACCTGGGCTGAAGGGCTGGGGTTGGAACAGGTAACCAGCCTGATCGTCAAGGAAATGCCCACGGTAAAGCTTATCGTGCATTTACATACTTGCCGGGAACCGTTCACTTTTTACCTGTTGGTATTGGTCAAATCCAGCGAAGCGTTACAGGAGCATGAGATAGCCAACAAGATAGAGGAGAAATGCAAGCCACTGGCGAATGTATTTATTTTCGCCCACAAGCTGTCCGGCTTGAAGAAAGCCTTGCAGGCAGAAAGGCGTTTCTTTATTGATGCATTGACTGCAGGAAAAGTAGCTTACCAGGCAGCAGATTTTACGATGCCATCGCTGCCGGCATTATCGGCAGGACAAATAAAAGCTAAGGCCCATCTTGATTTCAATAGATGGAACGTGCAGGCGCAGGATTTCCTGCGCGGAGCGAGGTATTACCAGGAACTGAAAAACTACAACCTGGCTGCATTCAACCTGCACCAGGCGGTCGAAAGCATTTTCATCGGTACCATCAAAGCCGTGTTAGGCTATAAAATCAACGTGCATAACCTGTCCAGGATGCTCCGGATATCCTTGATGTTTACGGACGATTTGAAAGATGCCTTGCAGCTGGATACAGGAAACGGCAGCGAACTTTTCGAAGTACTGCGATCGGCTTATACCAATACTCGATATATCAGTAATTACCAGGTCGATGAAAGGACGGTGGTTGCATTAGATGCACTAGCGGTGGATTTATTGCGGGCAGGGCAAAAAGCCTATGACGATTATATGATGCGGCTTGGAACGACTGCTGCAGGAAAATTTTAGGCTGATGGATAAGCACCTGCGGCAAGCAGCTGCATTCCGCCATGCGCTGCCGCTCCGGGCTCCATTCCGCTGTCAGCCTCGGTGCGGGCGCTAATGTTCGTTGCGCTCACAATAGCGGACGTTGAGAAAGTACCCCATCTGAATTACTCACTGCACTGCTGCCACGAAGATAGCATCGCAGCAAGGTCGTCAAGGCTATACAAGCGGGCCGTTTCAATCGCTTTCCAGCGGTGGCCCGGCCTTGACAACCTCGCTGCTTGCTGCTGCCGGTTGTTTACGCATTGCAATGGGTTGGTGTGTGCCGTTTTGGTTTTTCCATTAATTTATTCATTCGTTTAATTGTAGGTCTCAACCCTCTGTGATACCTATAAATGTATGTACGTTGTACCATCATTGTAACCTTAATAGGTTACGATGAACGAAGAGGACGCCGGAAAGAGGAAAATTACGCCTGCGGACGCTGTAAAAATATTGGCGAAAAATGGCGTGGAAATGGATGAAAAAAAAGCCGCAGATGTCTTGGAATTGATGTATTTTTTAGCTAAATTGATTGTAAATCAGAGCTTTAACAATTGATTTTATATAGGGATATATAGCTAACACCATAATTATATAACATGAGAACAGCAGACCTTTATATCAGGGTGAGTACCGATGAGCAGGCAGATAAAGGCTACTCCCAGCGGAACCAACAAGAGGTATTATTAAAATACTGCGAGATCAACCGGATACAGGTGCGTAAAACCATTTTCGAAGACCATTCCGCAAAAACTTTCATACGCCCGGAATGGACGAAACTGCTAGGGCTCTTGCGCCAGCAGAAAAACAGGACAGATTTGGTGCTGTTCACGAAATGGGACCGCTTCAGCCGGAATGCACCGGATGCTTACCAGATGATAGCCACCCTAAAAAAGTTGGGGGTGGAGCCGCAGGCCATCGAGCAGCCGCTCGACATGGAGGTACCGGAAAACAAAATGATGCTGGCCATCTATTTGACCGCACCGGAAATCGAGAACGACCGGCGGGCGCTGAACGTGTTTTACGGGATGCGCAGGGCACGCAAGGAAGGGCGCTATATGGCCACTGCGCCGTTGGGATATAAAAACAGGACACTGGATGGCGGCAGGAAGACCATCGTACCCTACGAGCCGGCAGCATCCGCCCTGCAATGGGCCTTTAGCGAATTGAGCCTGGGGCAGAATACCGTAATAGAGATATACAGGCAGGCAAAAGCTAAAGGCTTGCCGTGCAGCAAGAACAACTTCTGGCATGCTTTACGCAACCCGGTATATATCGGCAAAATCGTTATCCCCAAATTGAAAGAGGAAGAAAGCTATATGGTTGACGGCTTGCATGAGCCCCTAATCAAACCGGATGTATTCTACGAGGTACAGGATGTACTGGAAGGGCGCAAAAGGAAATTAGCTACAAAGGTCGTAACGCAGGATATGTTAGCTTTAAAGGGCTTTATATGCTGCCCCAGGTGCGGGAAGGTATTGACAGGAAGCGCCTCAAAAGGAAGGAATGCACACTACCATTACTACCATTGCAATTCGGCTTGTGGCTACAGGACACGTGCAGAGGAAGCGAATATTATCTTTGAAAACCACCTGAACGATTATGCACTGAATGAGGATGCAGCTGTCTTGTTTAAAGCGGTTATACTGGACGTTTATAAAAGTGAGCATCAATCTACATTCAGCAGCAAAAAGGAGTTTATAGCCCGTATAACAGCGTTAAACAACAAGGTAACAAAGGCGAGGGAGCTGCTTTTGAATGATGCAATAGATGCTGCTGATTTCAAAGCAGTAAAAATGGAAGTTGAGCGGGAGATTGCAGTGCTGGAAAGCAAGGTAAGCGATTTGGGAAGCGGTAACATGAGCTTGAGTGAGGTCGAGAAAACCCTTGATTCAGCATTGCTGAAGCTTACTTCAATTCGTACAATTTACAATAAGTCAGACCGTTATGCAAAAAGGAAATTAATTGGTTCGATATACCCCGAAAAATTCACATTTGAGGATTTGAAAGTTCGAACCAGAAAAATCGGGGAAGTATTTCAGTTTATCTACCTGATAAACAGTGAGTTAAAAAGGCAAAAAAAAGGGACAAACGATGTTTTTTTTCGTTTGTCCCAAGAGGTGAACCCTATTAGATTCGAATCATAGGTCAAATTGAAGCGAACAATCTCAAGTCACTTATAAAATGGTTCGATAATAGTCCTGTTGGGGCTACCTGAAAAGTAAAGAGCCTTGAATCGAAAGATTTGAGGCTTTTTTATGCATTTATTTTTAATGGAGCAGTTCGTTGCTCGTCGGGCTCATATCCGCCAGAAGGCGGACATAGGTTCGAGTCCTGTTCCCGCTACCTAATCGGACAAGGTTGAAAATCACGTTTTGTCCATTTTTTTTTGCGGTTAACGGGCTGTATACCATACTGAACAAACCCGTCAATACATCTAACAAAAGCTTTGCAAAGCTAGACGAATATTCACTTCAACAGGTTATATTGCATACGGATTTGTCTTAATCGCCAAGTGCCAGGCTCCGGGGCGTTACCTTCAATCCTCCTTATGCCGTAAATAAAAATCAGATTTATGGAATGGAAAAATTCGGTTACCGTTATTACCGGTGCCACCTCTGGAATTGGTCGGGCCACCCTGCAACTCTTAAGAAATGAGGGCAGCCTGGTGTACAATCTTGACAACGCGCCACCAGAGCAACCTGACCCTTATTTTATTGATTGTGATGTAAGCAACCGGTTAGGCGTGGAGCAAGCCATCAAAAGGATTTACGATAAAGAAAAAAGAATCGACTTTCTGTTTTCAAATGCCGGGCGGCATCTTTTCGCGGGTATAGAAGACACCAGTTATGAGCAACTGGAAACATTGGTAGGTATTAATTTGATGGGTACTTTCTACCTGTTAAAAACAGTGCTCCCGCTTATGAGGCAACAGCAAAAAGGCAGTATTGTGCTGATGGGTTCCGATCAGTGTTTCGTTGGCAAAGCCAGCAGCTCTGTATATGGAATGACGAAGGGAGCCATAGGCCAACTCACCAAAAGCACAGCCATCGACTATGCTCCATTTAATATAAGAGTAAACTGTATTTGCCCGGGAACAATTCAGACACCATTACTTGATAATGCGGTGAAACAGTTTGTTAATCAGTCAGGGCAAGAAGCATCTGACGTATATGCTGCGCTGGATAGCGCTCAACCCCTTGGGCGTGTAGGTAGGCCGGAAGAAATTGCCAACACTGTTCGTTTCCTTTTCTCGGATGACAGCTCTTTTATCACCGGGGCATTGATTGCTGCAGATGGCGGGTACACTTGCCAATAAATAGAGGAGCATCCTGCAGGGTTTGATACAAAACTACGGGTTCAACTAAGTATTAGATGGAGCGAAGCGCCGCACCATAACGGCGCTTAAAATAGCAACCGCACATAAAATTAGCATCAAATCAAACCCGCTCTTAAAGCTTCCGCTCACTTTTCTAAGGGTTCCGAGCACTAACATGCCCGCGCTCCCGGCCAATTCGTCAACCATTATTACAATGCCTAAAACCGAGCCGTAGCTTTTGCCGCGGTAAATACTTGCAACCCATACCTGTATAAGGGTGAATGCCCCGCCAAAACCAAACCCGGCAATCAGGGCAAATGCGGTTAACACTAAGGGATTGGTGCTTAAGGTTTGCATGATAAAAAAGTCGCCGGCCATTACCGCAATGGCGGCTGCGATAATATACTCCTTAGTAATTTTATCGCTTAGGTAGCCAAAGAATAACTTGCCAACTATCGCCGTCAAGGAAAAATAGCCCAACAGCTTGGCCGAAAAAGCGGGAGTTTTCCCAAGATCCTTTATAACAAACCCGTGATTTTGATGGTAGCCCTTTATACAAAACCACAATATGGCGGTAACTAAAAGCACCATGTAAAATGTACGTGAGCGTAAAGCATCACTAAGGGAACGGTCGGGCCCGGCGGGTTTTGCATCGGGCCTTTGCGGAAAATATGCTCCATCCGGAACGCTTCCTATTACAGCCGGTTCGGGTTTGATCAATAATAGCGCCGGCAGAAGAAAGATGGCTGACACGATACCCAAATACGTACAGGATCTTTGCCAGTCGGCCCCTGCCATTACTGCAATGCGCGGAAAGATCATACCTCCAAGACTGGAACCAAGTATCATAATGCCGGTTGCCAGTCCTTTATAATGGTCGAACCATTTATTGATCAGGTACATGAAAGACATAATGCCCGCAAGCGCCATACAAACTCCATACAGTACGTAAAACACGCACAAAGCGGTATAACTGGTAACATATGCCAGCGAGAATATCAAAACTATGGCCCCGAAAGCGCCAATAGCAATAACATTACGCGGGTTGTACCGGTCGAGAATGCGGCCAATGAAAGGAGATGCAGTAGCTATTGTTAAAAACAACAGCGTAGGGAGGAACGCTGCGCTTTGCGCATCCAGCCCGAAGGACTTAATCTGCAAGGGCCGCATCACCGTTAAGGCATAAGCGCCTACGCCGTTCGTGGTGGCATACATTAGGGTTAAAGCCGCCAGCATAAACCAGCCGTAGTAGATATTTTTCATGAAGCCAAATAAATCTTTGATTTTGAGCGGAATATACAATAAAGCTGATAAACACAAAGATGATATTTTGTCGATATTCTCGCGGGTAATTGCCTCGAAGAATTGCAATATCAAACCGCTTTTATGAGTGAAATTTATTCTTGATTAACAGGGAAATAAAAGGTAAAAGAAAGCAAGCGACCGATTTCTTATGCTTGCCCATTCTGGCTCCCCACAGGGGCATTTTTCGAACCAATTCATTGAAAAATTACTACAAATGAATTACTATTATTTCTACTATATCATTCTTTTATAGTCAGTTGTTAACTTGACACTTAAAACCGGGATTGCCAATAAATGCCATTTACTTTTTGACCAGCCCTGGCCCTACTCACCTTTATTTTCCCTAAATTGCCAGCTCAACAAGCTATCTTATAACACTTCATGAAAAGGGTAAAAGATATGGATCCGGGGCTTTCAGTTCCCTCCCTCGCTGTACTTGAACAGGAAAGAAGAATCTTATCGGACCTGGGCAACGATATTACCGGGGTACGGGATAAAAATGACCTGATTATCCTTTTTTCAAATCGGATCAGAAGCCTGTTTTATTTTACGCATACGATCGTGACCCTCATCGATGCCAGGGATGAAACCTATACCCCCTTCCTACTCGATCATAAATCCTCTCCCATCCGGTCACACGCGATATACCCGGAATTGATAAAGGCGCATTTTTCACTGAACGAGCCATTCATTCAAGCCGCATTGCGTGCAGAGGAACCCATCTCTTTTTTGCTGGAAGATATTATGGACCAGCCGCAAAGCCCTTCCTTTTTACGGGCCAATTATGAAGCCGGCGTAAAGGAAATACTAATGACCAGGCTTATGAAAGAAGGGAGGCCAATGGGTTTTATTCATATTTATTCCGATAAACCTAATAGTTTCAGCATTGAATTCCGAAACGTTATTAAAGGTATTGCACCACAGTTATCGGGTGCTGTATCCAACATCATCAAAAATGAAGAGATAATTAAAAAGGAAAAGGAGAAATCCTTCCTCCTCGATTTCAGTAATGACATCGCAACCGTAAGAACGAAAGAAGAACTGGCCCTGGCCGTTCGCGCCGTGTTAAAAAAAATAAATCCACCGGGTGGTTTTGTCATTCGCAGGGTAAATGAAGATAATACCACCATGAGCCCCTATGCTTATGATCTTACTAAAACGCATGATCCGAAGGTGATAAATGCGCTGGAGCAAGCCAGGTATCCTATTAATGACGGATTGCAGGACCGTGTACTAAATAGCGCTATCCCTTTATTGTTCAACGTAGACAGGGAAATAGAGCGCGGCATCGCCTCGTCTTATTTACAGTATTGGAAGGCGATGGGATTCAAAGAAATTGTGGGCATACGTTTGCGGAACGGGGAAACGAATCATGGAATTTTGTTCCTGGACATTCAAGAGATCAATGTTCAGTTATTGCAGGGCATTTGTTCGCAAATATCCATCGCCCTCGCCAATATTATGGCCAATGAGCAAATCAATAAAAAGCAGGAAGAGCAGGCTTTTTTGCTCGATTTCAGTAGCGACGTTGCACAGGTAAAAACCCAATTGGACCTACAGGCAGCTATTTTTAGGGTACTGGACAAAACCATGCATACACAATTGTCAATGATCCGGGTAATAGACGAGGATGACTATAACTTGTCGGCGTTTATGTATGATGAAACGTTATTTGAAACAGCAAAAACACATTTCGCAGAATTACTTGCCAACCGCGTCACTATTGAAGATGCTTATACAGCAGAAGTACTTGCCAGTGAAGACGGGATAGTATTTAACATAGAGGAAGAGCTAAAAACCGGCAACACATACGCAAGATTATGGAAAACTACCGGCTTAAAAAATATGTACGGCTTACCATTGCGGGTTGGCAACAAAAATATCGGCACCATTTGGCTACTGGCAGACCGGCTGAGCAAGCTGATGCTAAAAGGCATTTGTGCACAGATATCCATTGCCATTGCTAATATACAAGCCAACGAAAAACTGCTGGCCTATAAAAAGCAGCTCGAGGTAGAGAATGACTATCTGAAAGAACAGATCAAAACCATCTATAATTTTTCGGAAATTATTGGCAACGGTGAGCAGATGCAGGAGGTGTACCGGCTCATGTCACTGGTGGCGGGGGCTAACACCACGGTTTTGATATTGGGCGAAACAGGTACGGGAAAAGAATTGATTGCAAGGGCCATCCATAACGCATCGCCGCGTAATGAAAAATTGATGGTGAAGGTGAACTGCGCAGCCTTACCTGCCAATTTAATAGAAAGTGAATTATTCGGTCATGAGCGGGGCTCATTTACCGGTGCCATAGACCGCCGCATAGGTAAATTTGAACTGGCCAATAATAGTACCCTGTTTCTGGATGAAGTGGGCGAATTGCCGCCCGAGGCGCAGGCAAAATTGCTGCGCGTGATCCAGGAACGCGAACTGGAACGTTTGGGGGGCAAACAAACCATTAAAGTTGATGTGCGTTTGATTGCTGCTACCAACCGTAACCTGGAAGAAGAAGTAAAGGCGGGCCGTTTTCGCGCAGATTTGTACTTCCGGTTAAACGTATTTCCTATCAATCTGCCTCCGTTACGTGAGCGGCTGGAAGATATTGAACCACTTACACATTTTTTTGTAAAGAAGTATAGCCGGAATACAGGCCGTAAGATCAGGAAGATCGCACCAAAAGTGATACAGCAATTGCGTAGCTATACCTGGCCGGGCAATGTGCGGGAGTTGGAGCATTTGGTAGAGCGCAGCATATTACTTACCACCGATGATATTTTGCATGATGTGTATATCCCGCAAAATACCGTTACAGATAAACAGGAGTTACCCCATCTTTTAAACCATTCCCTTGAAGAGGTTGAACGCAATTATATTATTGAAATACTGAGGCGTTGTTCGGGCAAAATTTCAGGCCCCGGCAGCGCCGCCGAAATATTGAAGATCCCCGGCAATACATTGCACTCCAAATTGAAGAAATTAGCCATCACCAAAAAGGATTATTTTAGCTAATCTATGCCTGCGATACTCCGTATTGTTCCCTTTATAAGGTGAAAGAAGTAGTGCTTTCACTAAATACAGTGAAAAAACGACTCTCTCAATTTTCATATTTATTTGATTATCAATTATTTAATTGATTGGCATCGCATTTGAATTAATAGCGCCGAAAACAATAAAAAAAATAAATTATGAAAATCGTAGTTATTGGAGGCTCCGGCCTCATTGGAACCAAAGTAGTTGCCCATCTTCGTCAGGCAGGGCACCAGGTGATTGCCGCCTCTCCGGCCACAGGCATCAACACCATTACCGGAGAAGGCTTAGCGGAAGCTATGAACGATACCGATGTTGTTGTTGACCTTGCCAACTCACCCTCCTGGGAAGACCAGGCTGTCATGGATTTTTTCCAGACATCCGGCCGCAACTTGCTGGCGGCAGAAATCAACGCGGGCGTAAAACATCACCTGGCTCTGTCGATTGTCGGCGTCGACATTATGCAAAACATCGGTTACATGCGGGCCAAAAAAGCCCAGGAAGATGTTATCAAGCAGTCGGGGGTACCTTATACAATCATCCGTAGCACCCAATTCCTTGAATTTCTGAAAGGCATCGCCGACCAGGCCACCGACGGGAACGAAGTACATCTTTCAGACGTGCGGTTCCAGCCAATCGCTGCAGACGATGTAGCGGCCTTCGTTGCAAAATATGCCCTGGCGACGCCCCTCAATGGCAAGGTAGAGATAGCTGGTCCGGAACGTTTTGCCATGTATGAAGTGGTGGCCCAATATCTGCGGCATGCAAATGATCCGCGGAAGGTAGTACCTAACGGTAAGCCATCATACTACGGCGGAGAAATTAGTCATAAAGCGTTAGTGCCTGCCGGACAGGCAGAACTGGGGGCCATCAACTTTGAAAAATGGTGGAGTAACCAATTACAAAAAGTCTGAGATAAATTGGTCTGCTGGCTGTTAAACGAAGATGACAGGTGCCAGTTTGCCGAGGCGGTTGTAATGGGAATGCACTTTCTACCTGTTCGTGCATTAGGGTATCCTTACGCCGGCACATGATCCTAATGAAAGCCGGTCAACAACACGGCAAGTTACCAGGCGGCAGACCAACCCTTCAGCCTATTTATAAAACTGGAAAGACAACAATCGGTCTAATTACACACCCCCTTCAAAAAGTTAAAAATGAACAGTGAACAATTAATTGAATTAACCAAAGAGCTCATCTATAATGCAACACATTTTAACGTGCCTTATGTGGAGCAAATTTATTCAGATAAGCTGCTGATTGTTAAAGTAGACGAAAATGGCGCGGTAGATACCATGAACAAGGAACAGCTGATGAGCTTCGTCCGGGGGAATAAAGAGGCAAACATGGAGCCCCTTTCTACTAAAACTGAGTATCACTACGCTGTATCCGACGAAAATATGGGGATGGTGGTGATTACCCGTGAATTGGTATTTGATGGAAAATTGAATAGAAAATTCTTTACAGTGATCTGGGAATATTTATCGGATAGATGGCAGGTTGTCAAAGAATCTTCAGTGGTACGAGTATGAATTATTAAAATCAAACGAAATGAAAGATTTTTTATTTGGGTCTTACGCAGATCCTAAAACTAACCAGAACGGGCAAACTGATGAGGAAATCCTAAAAAATTTCGAACCGAATGAGGAAAGCTTAAGCGAAGGCGGAGAGTATATGGACGATGCCTTAAGAAGGGTAGAGCAGCCCTTTGATCGAAATATTTAAAAGGATTTAGAGCCAACTTATATTTGGCCCCGCGCAAATCATCTATCGTTAACCTCAAAGAAAATAGCCATGATAACCTACAATATGGAAATCAAGAATCCGGGTCCGATATTAACGGACTTGTTAAGCGCAGTTCAGAGCTTTAATGCTGCAGACCATGTGTATGTAACTAGCATAACATCGGCAGAACAACTAACTCCGGCATCATCCGGTTCATCGTTAAGCGCATTTGATATCAAGGAATCGCCGCTACCCGATATTTTAAATATACTGGGAATACGCAGCCTCACTTTAAACTCCGTTCAGCATCTGGAGACGCTTTCCCGGCTCAATGCCGCGGCACCCGCAACGGAAAGGCTTGTGCGGGAATTTTTTAAGGATGGTGAAATGATCAAAGCCCTTCAATCGATCTTCAGCAATTGCCGCACCATTGCTTTTGATGATTGGGCAACAATAAGCGGGGCCTCTGTTTTGTGGGACGGGCTGCTGAGAGATGTCATCAGGCCACTTGGTAAAATCGATCTGGAATTTATTTTCTACCTGGGCGACCCTACCAAAAAGCTTTCTTTTGAGGTAGATGAAGCCCTTGATATTATCAGTGCCTTTTCATTGCATGGAAAAGTGACGTTTGCATTGGACGAAAATGAAGCTATCCGGTTATGGATGATATTAAATGGTGTACAACCGGGTACAGAAATTGTTGAGCAGTCTGCCGCCGATCTGAAAAAGAAGTACATCTCTATTTTCAGAACGATGAATATTTCCCGGCTCCTGATTTATTCGACGAACAACGCGATATTATATGCTAATGACCAACAATTTGTTCTTTCCCGAAAGAAGGTGGATCATAGTATAGAAATCGCCTCAGATGCCCGGCAAAACTTTGTCGCCGGCTACAGTATTGGTGTGCTGCTGCAACTCGATATCGGACATTGTATCGCGCTCGGCCTCATTGTGTTCGGCGCCCATGGCGAATTAAAATCGTCGCCGAAACGAAAGGATCTGTATGCTTATATCCGAAACTGGATTCAAGACCTCGAAAAATCAGCAGAAATACAACTTTATCAGGACTGAATTGAGTTATTTCAGAGCAACTTCAAAAGGTGTAAGGGATACTGGTTTCTTCCTTTTCTGGCTTGCTAAAATATATGCGCAAATATACCATCCCCCAACTTTTCGGACTGATCAGTTGTTATCACCACCATCAATCGTAAAAACCTATGGCACAAAAAAAAGCCCCCGCAGACATGGAGGGCACTGAAAAAGCACCTTCTTTCATAAAGGCAATAATTAGAAGCGATCAAGTAAGGCATGATTTTACTTGGTCGCTTTTTTTATTTCTGCATTCGCGATGGTTAGCTGTTTATCAGCGGGTGTTCAAAAAGGGCTGAATGGAAGAATTTGAGTCTTTTTTTCTCTGAGTTTACAGAGTTAGGCGATTAGTTTGATGATTCTTTTAAGATTAACTGTGAAGATCGCCAACGCTCCCTGCATCTCCCTGCATCT
>NZ_JBFUEA010000019.1:0-79483 GCF_056404435.1 Mucilaginibacter sp. P2_D11 | reverse complement strand
GCGTAATGATCGATCTTAGTTGTAAGCGACAAATTTGCTATTAAGGCCTCGGGAATGAAGCCTAAGAGCTGTTTTACGGTGATACTATGATCTTTGAAAATGGCCATATCTCTTTGATTTACAGCATTAATATACTTAAAATCAACGATAAAAACAAATAAATAATTGACAATCAGATAGTTAAATAAAAAAAACAACACATCTCTAAACAAAAAAGTCGGAAGATTAATCTTCCGACCATTCGTGCGTGGATGGGCCTTTTCTATTATCCTTTCAACTTTTATTTGTGGAACTCTTTGGCAATCCAATTTTCCAGTTTCCCGTCCTGGTAAAGTTTTGCCAGCTTGTCTAAATCACTGTCTTTCACTACCGCAGGGTCGTTCTTATATTTGTTTATTAATGCAGTAAGCACTTCCATATCGGCTTTGTTGCTATCCATTGTGGAATCTTTATGTTCCAGGGAATATTTGGCAAACAAGCCAAAATACATAAACATGAAATCGGGATTTTTGTCGGTAAGGTCCAATAATTTTTTGCCTACGGTAACATTCACATTCGGGCTGCCCGATACCCAATCCATAATAAACTTATTAGCCGACTGCCGGGTGCCTGCCTGTTCGGCCAGGGGCGTTTGCAGCAACCAGTCGGCAGTTTTAACCACGTCCTGCTCATACTGCGGATAATCGGTTTTAGCTTTCAAAACATAGTTTGACGGCACTTGATAAGTTTGGGCAGAGACCTTAACGGCGCTGCACAGCAATAGCAATAGGGTGGTTTTGATAATTCTTTTCATGATGAAGGTTTTTTGGCTAAGTTATTTGTAAAACGAGAGAAGGCTATTTTTCGTCCAATGAAAACATGGATATCACCCAATCATTCAGCTCGCCTTTTTTGTCGAGTTCTATCAGGTGTTCTATATCCTCATCGGTTTTATGGGCGGGTTCGGCGTTGTACTTATCTATTACCGCCCTTACTGCAATGATATTGGCGTTGTCTGTATCAAAACCCGTTTTGTGCTGCAATACAAACTTGGAGAAAGCCGCCATATATACAAAACCCAGCTGGGGGTTCTTATCGGAGAGATTCATCACCGCTTCGGTAAGCCTAACCGTCACTGCAGGCGTTCCTTTTATCCATTTCAGAAAAAATTGCGTGGCTTCTTCCATTTTTGGGGGCTGCGCTTTCCAAGGGGTTTGCTGCAGCCAATCGGCAGTGCGGATAATATCGGTTTCGTAGCGGGCGTAATCGTCGCGAGTTTTCAGCACGTAGTTTTTAGGCACCTCATAGCTTTGCGCAAGGACGGAGAAGCTTGCGGACAATAACAACAGCAAAATGAGTACGAGGGACTTTCGCATGATACCAATCTGGGCACTAAAATAATAATTGTATGTTACTTTCCTGTAAACGAGTCGATTATTTTCATTAGCACTACGGCCTCATCTATTGTGCAGGGATTTGGACCCTCGCCTTTAAAGTAAGCCACGATCTTCTCGATCATGGGTTGCTGTATGTGCATAGGGTGGGTAAAATCAATCGTCTCCTCGCCTGCTTCGGTCTTTAGGGTTACGAACTTACCAAAGAAAGGGAAGGTTATTTTGCCTTTGGTGCCTACTATTTCGCAGGCATCAATGGTTTCGCCCTCGGCTACATTAAAGCTCCATGAGCCATTTACCACCACTTTATTCCTGAACACGATGAGGCCGCAAACGTGGTCGTCTGCCGGGCTTGTATTGGCCTGGTTAAGGCTGTACCCGGTGTAATGTTCCGGCTCGCCAAAAAAGTAAAGCATCAGATCGAGCTGATGCGGGGCCAGATCATGGAAGTAGCCTCCGCCCGATACTTCGGGATCCAGCCGCCAGTTGGTGCCTGGGTATGTAGGCACCGTTGGTTCGCGGTGTTGCCACATGCGTATCTGGGCGGTGCGCACATCCCCTATAGCGCCCGAATCTAACAGGTTTTTCACGTGTAAAAACATAGGCAGCGCGCGGCGGTAATGGGCCACTACCAGTTTCGCATTGCTTTCTTTTACTGCCTGGGCCATTGCTTCGGCTTCGGCGGCGTTGCGGGTAACGGGTTTTTCTACGTAAACATTCAGCCCTTTTGCAATGGCGCGTTTGGCATATTCCAGGTGCGATGATGGCGGCGTGGCGATGGATACGGCGTTAACCTCCGGGTCGTCCATCAGTAGTTCGGCATCGCTATACCATTTGGCCACGTTATGGCGGCAGGCGTAGTCGGCAGCTTTTTCTGCATCGCGGCGCATTACAGCCACCAGGCTGCTATCGGCTATTTTGTTGTAGGCCTGGCCGCTCTTCAGTTCGGTAACGTCGCCGCAGCCGATAATGCCCCATTTTATTACACTCATGTTTTTTATTATTGCACCGATTACACTGATTTTATTGATTTCACCGATTTTATAGTCACCGATTACACCGATTGTTTTGATTACACTGATTTGGTTTTGATTGGACAGATAGCATAACCGGTGCAATCGTATAAATCGGTGTAATCATCATAATAGCATTTTTAACAACTCTTCATCGCTGATGATAGGGATATTCAATTTATTTGCTTTCTCCAGTTTGGCCGGGCCCATGTTTTCGCCAGCTACCAGGTAGTTTAGCTTGGCGGAGATGCTGCTCAATATCTTGCCGCCGTTTTGCTCGATGATATCTTTCAGTTCGTCCCTTGAATACTTTTCGAACACGCCCGAAATGATGAAGCTTTGGCCCGATAGTTTATCACTGGCCAGGTTTACTTCTTTTTCCACGGCCACCAGCTGCAGGCCTGCCGCCCTTAGTTTCTCAATTTCTTCGCGATGGCTCTCGTCTGCAAAATACTCCACGATGCTTTGGGCTATGCGACCGCCTATCTCTTCTGCGGCAATAAGCTCCTCTGCCGTAGCCGCCATCAGGTTATCAATGGTTTTGAAATGGGCCACCAATTTTTTGGCTACGGTTTCGCCCACGTAGCGGATACCCAGACCGAAAAGCACCTTTTCGAACGGTTGTTCTTTTGATTTCTCTAAGCCGTCTAAAAGGTTATTGATAGATTGCTCGCCGAAACGGTCGAGGCTCTTCAACTCGTCTACATGGTCTTTCAGGGTATAAAGATCGCTGATGTGGCGTATCAACCCGCGGTTGTAAAAGGTGTTGATGGTTTCATCGCCCAGGCCATCTATATTCATGGCTTTGCGGCCGATGTAGTGCTGCATCTTGCCTACTATCTGCGGCGGGCAGCCCTCATCGTTGGGGCAATAGAAGGCGGCTTCGCCCTCCTGCCTCTTCAATTCGGTACCACAAGCGGGGCAGTGGGTAATGTATTGTATCGGCTCGGCATCCGGCTTGCGCTTGTCTAAATTTACGGAGATGATTTTGGGGATAATCTCGCCGCCCTTCTCCACGTAAACCGTATCATGTTCGTGCAGTTGCAAGCGCAGCATTATCTCATCGGCATTGTGCAGGGTGGCGCGTTTTACTGTGGTACCGGCAAGTAATACCGGTTTTAAGTTGGCCACAGGGACCACAGCACCCGTGCGGCCCACCTGGTAAGTTACGGCAAGCAGTTCGGTCTCTACGCGTTCGGCCTTGAATTTATAAGAGATGGCCCAGCGCGGCGATTTAGCCGTGAAGCCCAGTTCCTGCTGCTGCGAATAATTATTTACCTTAATAACGATGCCGTCTATATCATAACTCAGGTGGTGCCTTTCGGTATCCCAGTGGTTGATAAATTCCAAAACGCCGTTAATATCGCTCACCAAACGGCTATGGTTATCTATATGGAAGCCCCAGCTCTTTACAGCCTCCAGGCTTTCCCAATGGGTTTTGAAGAGGGTTTTCTCGGTATATAATCCGTACAAAAAGCAATCCAGCGGGCGGCGGGCCACTTCCGCAGAATCCTGCAGTTTCATGGTGCCCGATGCAAAGTTGCGCGGGTTGGCGTATGGCACTTCGCCGGCATCTACGCGTTCTTTATTCAATCTTTCGAAAGCTTTGAGGTGCATAAATACTTCGCCACGTATCTCGAACAGGTCGGGATAATCGCCTTTGTCCAGCTTTTTGGGGATGGTGTGTATGGTGCGCACGTTGGTCGTTACCTCATCGCCCTGGGTGCCATCGCCACGGGTAACGGCGCGGGCCAACTTGCCATGCTCGTAGGTAAGGCTCATGGAGAGGCCGTCGAACTTCAGTTCGCAAACGTATTCGAAATTATCGCCGATGGCTTTGCGCACTCTTTGGTCAAAATCTATTAGTTCCTGCTCGTTATAGGTATTGCCCAGCGATAACATGGGCCAGCGGTGCTTTACCGTAACGAATTCTTTGGTGATATCGCCTCCAACCTTTTGCGTAGGCGAATCGGCATCCAAAAACTGCGGGAATTCTTTTTCCAGCTTATTCAACTGCTCCAGTTTTTGGTCGAAATCGTAATCGGTAATTGTGGGCATAGCCAGCACATAGTAGTTGTAAGTGTGCTGTTTAAGTTCGGCAGTAAGGGCCTGTATCTGTTGTTGGGCTTCGTTAGGCGACATGATAGCGAAGATAGTTTTTTTAGTCCATAGACAATAGTCGATAGTACATGAAATTAGTCCATAGACGATGGTCCATGGCAGCTACATTTTTTCTATGTGCTATTAACTATCGTCTGTGGACGATAAACTATGGACGACGGACCATCGACCATGGACTACTAATACGTAACCGTCACCACTACCGGGTAATGATCAGACGGCAATCGACCGTGATAGGTATTGGTGAGGATGCCGTAACGTGAAACGGTGAAGCGTTTGGTAACGAAAATATGGTCGATACGGCTATCGCCTGCGGTGTTTACATCGTAAGCATTATAAGTATTTGATGGCGCCAGTTTAACGGGCGACAGTTCATAACTGTCCTTCAGCAGGCCCGAGGTGTTGATAAGGGTGTAACTCTCGTTGGTTTGGTCTACATTAAAATCTCCCGTGAGGATAGCGGGTACGTTGCCCGCCATTTCTTTTACTTTCGCTAATACCAGCTTAGCGCTTTCGCGACGGGCAACGATGCCGATATGATCCATATGCAGGTTGAAGAAGTAGAACACGAGGCCGGTTTTCAGCTCCCTGAATTGCGCCCAGGTACAGATGCGCGGCAAGGCGGCATCCCAGCCTTTGTTGGGCTTATCGGTAATGGTCGACATCCAGAAGTTGCCCGATTTAAGAACCTTGAACTTGTCTGATTTATAAAATATGGCCGAATGCTCGCCGCCATGCTGCCCATCATCGCGACCGGCGCCCAGCCATTTGTAGCCCGGCAGGCTATCGTTCAGTTGCGTTAGCTGGTGGTAAAGACCTTCCTGCGTACCAAAAACATCCAGATCATTAAAACGGATAATTTTGGCAATATTGGGGTACCTTGCCCGCCAGCCATTGCCGGCGATGGAATCGTCCTTACTATCGTAGCGGAGGTTATAGGTAGCAATATTGAGCTGCTGCGCTTCTGTGAAAGTAGCAGTTGCTGTGAGCAGTAGCAGGAAAATGAAGATTTTGATTTTCATGATGGTAGATGTTTATCGGTCAAAATTACAAATCATCGGCATTAACCTGCAAAGCGCCGTGTTATGATTATGTTAGGTAGACTTTAGTGCCGATTGGTTTAAATTGGGAAGTTTTCGTCAGCTGAAAGCTGAATCGTGCAAGCCACGAGTTGAAAACTCGCGGCAGCGGGAATCCCGCCTTCGCTTCCGTTGGTTAAAACCAACGGAAGTGAAGGCGGGAAACTAAAGATTTGCCAACTACAAACTGCCCACCGCTAACTGCCAACTGGCTACACCTCCCCTTCTCTTTTCCTCATGAACCATTCGGCACTCAGCAACACAATCAGCAAGCCAAATATCCATTTCAGGCTAATCATATCGTTGTATCGCCTATCTTCATATACCACGGTTTTGATATTATCGTTTTTGCGGATAAGGTTGGCCAGTTTATCTATTTGCGCAGGCAACAACATTTGCCCACCAGAGCGCGTTGCAATGGCATTCAATAATTGATGGTTGGCCGTACTTTGGCGTGCTTCCAGGTTAAGTTGTTTTACCGTGATTTGCCCATGGGCGGTAAATTGTTGCTTGCCGTTTTTGGCCGTGGCGGTATAACTATACTCGCCCACAGGCAGCGCGCCTGCATTCAATTGGTAGCTTTGCCCGCTGCGGGTAAACAGGAAGCTGTAATTTTTGCCCTCGCTGCTTTTTAGGGCAATGCTTACGTCGGGCGTGTTTACCAGTTCCAGCGCATCGTTGTACAGTTCGGCGTTCAGCAGCACGTTCTCACCCTCGTCGAATATATTTTTGGATGGGTACACCCTAAAACGTTCGCGGTTGGCATTGGCGGTAAGATATTGAACGGACTGGCTAAACAGTTCTTCCAGCGCGTGGTGGTTACCGTACTCGCGGTATTCGGCCAGTTGCCAGCGCCAAAGGCCCTCAGCGGTAAGCACGGCCGTGCGGCCGCCGCCTTCGTCGTTAAAGGCAAGCAAGGGGTAAGCCGTGGGTACATTGCCTATCTTCTGTTTCAGCAAAACAGCGGTATTGGCCTGCGTTTCGTAAGTGCCATAGGCTGCCATCAAGGGCGGCAGTTTCGCAATTTTGTTTTGGGTAGAGTCTGTGAGGGTGAAAGCCGTAAATGTAGGCATCGGCTGTGCAAAAACCTCCTGGGCATCATCACCCCCTGCATTTATTTTAACCATTTTCTGCGAGCGGTTAAATCCGTTTATATCTGCCTGCGTACCGGCAACCAACCACAAAGGCATCTTGCCGGTTAGTATATTTTGTACTTTGCCATAGCTGGCGGCAGATAGCTGGTACAATATTGCCAGCGTGTAATCATTAGCGTTGAGCGCACCGAAATCGGCCATAGCACTCGCCTTTACCTCAAAATTACGGTTGCTTTCTATGGATTGTTTGATAACGCTGATATCGGGGTGCGGACCATCATATAAGAGCAGTATCTTCTGCCGGGCATCCAGCACTTCCACGTAAAAGGTTTCGGTATTGTTTTGTACCGATAGCTCGTTTTTTAAAGGCGCAAGGCTTACCGTAAATTTGCGGAGGCCTTTTTTATCGGCATTCAGTTTTAGCGGTATTACCTTTTTGAATGCGGCAGAGGTGATGCTGATGTTTTGGGTGTTGAGTTGCCGACCGTCTTCGGTAACCGTAAGCCGCATATTTTCGCCTGCGCTTTGGTAAGCTTCGGCCAAAAGCTCCACCTCAAAATCGTTACCCAGGTAGGCGGTTTTGTTGTAGTTAACGTTGCCGATAAGCAAATCGCGGCGGGGCGTAGTATCGCCAAGGGCAATGGTGTAAATGCTGGTTTTGATGTTACGGGCCTCGTACTGCGGGTCGGCACCGAGGTTGTAGAGGCCATCTGTTGCCAACACTACCGCGCCAATGTTGCGGTTTACGAAACGCTCGTTCAGTTGGTGCAGGGCCGATGCGATATCCGTTTGCTTGCCATCGTAAGTATTAGAGAGGCCATCGTGAAGGGTTTTATCGAAGTTAAACTCGTGTACTTCGTAGGCATCGCCTAATTGGGATTTGAGGGCCGCAAGAGCAGCACCAGGGGTTGAGGCGCTAAACAGCTTCACCGATTCGGAATTATCCTGCGCAATCAATATCAGCGGTTTTTGCGGCTGGTAGCTTACCGTTTTTATCAACGGCGATACCAATAGCAAACCCAACAACGTTACCACAACCGCCCGCAAGGCAAACAGCCCATACCGCGCGGATTTAGCCAAAACTACCGGTTGCCTGTACAACAGCCAGGCATACAGCAAGCCCATCGCCAGGCAAGCAGGCAGCCACCACCCCGAAACACTTCCCCAGCTTATAGACATGCGTAATTAGTAATGAGTGGTGAATGGTGAGTGGTAAGCATAAAAACCATACCCGCAAAATGCGAAAATATTGTGGAATGGGTTTAATTAATTTTTTGATGGAATTGCGCACTGCACAAACCCCTTATTTTTCAAGACGAGTAATACGCGTAAGCCCTCTATCGAAAAAAAACTTTCTTAGCATCTCATATTTTTCATTACAAAAATCGTAATTGATTTTTGTAGAGCTGTGCCTGTAGCCCGAACAAGTGAAGCAATATTCCATCCATGCTATCACTTTGCCATCTGCATCTATAAATAAAATGGCATTCCTTGGCTCGTAACATGTTGGCTCATCAATGAGGTTTGAGTTGGTTTTACGTACGGGCGTGTAACTGTAGTTATAAAGGATATCGGTTAGAGTATCAATTCCCGGTTGCGTTAAAAACAGGGTTTCCCGTAACCTGATTGTAGTACCCTTGAAACCACCCAATGATAAGGGAAGATATGCCTGTTTCTTAAGCTCTTCGGCGGATATGGTGTCGGGCCACTTACCAACATCAGTAGGTTGACTGAAACGAATAAGTTGAACCTTTACAGCTTTGTTAAAGGGGTAGAAAGCACTTCGCTGAGCGGCGGTATATCGGGCACTATAAAAACACTCGAAATGCTTGCGATATATAGAATCTTCTACAGCTTGACTGTAGGCTACCCTTTTATGATGCTTTTTGTGCTGGGCCGAAGCCAGAGCCGGCATACACAGGGTTAAAAAAACAATTATGCAATATTTTCTCATACGTGAATCACCACAATATAAAACAAAAACTGCACTTATCTCTGCAGGCTATATATTATCGATGTTCCATTGCTCATACCCCCAGGCGGCAATGGCTTTCAGTACGGGCTGCAGGCTCTCTCCTTTGGCGGTGAACTGGTAAACAACATGCGGCGGCACAACGGCCTCGGCCTTGCGGCTAACCAGATCGTCGGCCTGTAATTGTTTCAGGTGCTGTATCAACATTTTTTCGGTAATGCCGGGGATGGCGCGCCTAAGTTCGCTATAGCGTTTGGGGCCGCTCATCAGTTGGTAAAGAATGATGGGTTTCCAATGCCCGCCTATCTTATTCATTACAAAGCTTACCGGGCATGCCTGCATGCTTAGCTCTTTATTGAAGTTCCAGGTAGAGTTTTCTTTTATCTGTGTCATGGCTGATTACTGCTTACTTAAGGGTAAGTACTTGTATAAAAGTAAGTACAAATATAACTTTGTCTCAACAAATAAAAAATAAAAACATCATGAAAATAATCGTAACAGGCTCATTGGGTAATATCAGCAAACCCCTGGCCATCAACTTAATCAACGCAGGCCATAACGTAACCGTAATCAGCAGCAGTGCTGATAAAGCTGCAGAAATAGAAGCCCTTGGCGGCACGGCAGCCATCGGTTCGGTTAGCGACGTAGACTTCCTCACCAAAACCTTTACCGGCGCCGATGCACTGTACGCCATGATACCGAACGACCTCTCGTCCGATAATTTCCGCAAACATATCGGCGGCGTAGGCCTCAAATATGCAGAAGCCATTAAAGCCAGCGGCATTAAAAAGGTGGTACTATTAAGCAGTCTTGGCGCCCACATTGATGGCGGCACAGGGCCGATATCGGGCATACACGATGTGGAGCAAGCATTTGATAAACTGGATGGGGTTGATCTCCGCATCCTCCGCCCCACTTTCTTTTACTACAACTTCTTCCACAATATCGAACTGATTAAACATGCCGGCATCATCGGCGCCAACTACCCCGGCAACAAACTGCATGTGATGGTGCACCCCAACGATATCGCCGAAATTGCCGCATACGAATTGCAGCAGCCCTTTACCGGCAAAACCGTTCGCTACATCGCCAGCGACGAACGTACCCTGGATGAAGTGGCCTCCGTTTTAGGCAAAGCCATAGGAAAGCCCGATTTGAAATGGGTAGAATTTACCGACGAGCAATCGTTACAAGGCATGCTGCAGGCCGGCTTGCCGCAAGAATTTGCCCGCAGCTACACCGAAATGGGTACAGCAGTGCGTGATGGCATCCTGTGGGATGATTACCTACAACACAAACCCAAATTCAGCAAAACCAAACTGGAAGATTTTGCAGTGGAGTTTGCGGCGGCTTATAATAAGTAATTAGCTTAGCTGCAATGAAAATGGGCCGGTGGATTGGATAATCTGCCGGCCTGTTTCTATTTATTCCTCTATTGTCTCCGTTCCATACTTGAGACCTTGTTTCAAGAAATACGTCCTCAGCATATCATACTTCTGCTCGCAATAGTCAATTGGTTTTGTTTTAGGTGAGCTGTAATTGTATTTTTCACACGCAAAACAAAACTCAATATATTGCATCACCTTACCCTCTGCATCCAGGAAAAGGATAGCGTTCCTGGGTTCATAACACTTAGCCCCCGGCGTTGCGTAACGAGGCACATTTTTAACAGGGGTAAAACCTACATTGTATAAAATATCTGTTAGGGAATCGATACCAGCCGCCGAAAGGTCTTTTAACTCAACAACGCGGCGATAGTTAACCTTAAAATTATTGATACCCATAGGAATGAAGTTTTCCATTACCGTATCCTCTGGAGCAACGGGCGGCTGCTCTTGACCATCCAACACAATGTCACGGTTAGGGGTGAGCGATTCGTAAGATATCAGTCTGATACTTGCCGCCTGCCCGAATGGGAAAAACGCCCTGCGCTGCCCGGCTGTATAACGATGCAGGTTGGTGCATTGCTCGTGCTTTTTAATGAGCTTCTCCTGAGCTTTTGTGGGGTTGTAGATATAAGGTTCGCTGTGGCGCTTCTTTTGTCCGAAAGCAAAACAGCTAAACAGCATTAAGGAAATGATAAATAAGGTTTGGCGCATAAGGTTTATAATTAGCACCAATATAAAACAAAAAAAGCCAATAGCAGCACTATGCAACTTTTGGCTTTATATGTTTGTCAGACGCAAAATATTGCGTCTCTACGTTCTTTTACAACATCCTGCCGTCAACAGGTATTGCCTGCCAGGTGATGATGGAGCATATTATATCCGGCAGCTTTCTGCGCTATAAATTTTTAGTTATTTTTGAAAATACACTGACCTTATGACAAACAGCATCATAGCAATTAAAGGCAACCATTTTGACCGCGCTGCTGAAGTTTTTAAAACTTTTGGATATATAGACTTAGCAAATGATCTAAATTTTGAAAACTTAGAAGATTTGTACACGTACTGCTCATCCAATGTGGTTAGCTTTTCAGACCGGGCGATAACCTTGCGCGGAATTTGGCTAAGTAATTCCTGGACCATCATCTTTGACCCTGAAACTATTGATTTTGCTGATGATGCAGCTTTAAGTGAAATTTCAGCGTTACTTGATGCCGAGGTTTTCACTTTCGTAATTCAAACAACTTCCGGTTCATTTGGCTTTGCAAAATATAAGGCCACTAAATTGCGCTCATTTTTTTCAAGTGGAGGTGTTGTTGATGACAACTTCGGAACACCGATGATTGAAGAAAACGGATTAAATATCAATGCCCGGGTTTTTGTTGACGAGATTGCCGGACTCGCAAACAAATTAGGGATCAATTTTGATGACGGGCACGCACAAAATATTACTTTGAAACAATTGGGCTATAGTGAAGAATTGGAAAAGGAATTGCAAAAATTTGAATCGCTAAGGCAATCGCCACCTGCCGCTGCAAAGCCCTGGTGGAAATTTTGGTAGAAAGTTCCCCTTATCCTAATTAGAGATACGCACCCGGGTATTTTAAAGCAGGCACTGGGCCGATAGCTACAAAAAAAGCCAAAAGCCGCTCTCCGCAACTTTTGGCTTTATATGCTTATCAGACGCAAAATATTGCGTCTCTACCGTCTACAACATCCCGCCGTCGACAGGTATTACTTGCCCTGTAATGTATGCGGCCATATCTGATGCCAGGAACACACAAGCGTTGGCCACGTCTTCTACTTCGCCGGCACGTTTCAGGGGGATGGCTGCTGCCCAGCCTTCTACTACTTTAGGATCCAGCACGTCGGTCATTTCGGTGCGGATAAAGCCCGGGGCAACCACGTTGGTGCGGATATTGCGCGAGCCTAATTCTTTGGCTATGGATTTTGAGAAACCGATGATACCTGCCTTGGATGCTGCATAGTTGGCCTGACCGGCATTGCCCTGCACGCCTACTACCGAGCTCATGTTAATGAACACCCCCTTGCGGGCCTTCATCATTATTTTTGAGGCTGCTTTGGTTACGTTGAAGATGGATTTCAGATTCACATCCAGTACTTCGTCCCATGCTTCTTCGGTCATGCGCATCAGCAGGCCGTCTTTGGTAATACCGGCGTTGTTCACTACAATATCCAGCTTGCCAAAATCGGCTACGATATCGTTGATCAATTTTTCGGCCTCATCGAATTTTGAGGCATCGCTGCGATAACCTTTTATTTGGGTTCCGAAGCTTTGCAGCTCGGTTTCCAGCGCTTGCCCTTTTTCTACCGAAGACAGATAAGTGAATGCAACATCTGCGCCGTGTTCGGCAAATTTCTCGGCTATTTTACGGCCTATACCTTTTGATGCACCGGTTATCAGCGCGGTTTTTCCTTCTAACAATTTCATAATTCAGTATGAGTTTATGGATGGCGAAAGTACGGAATTTTAGGAAAGTTTGCAGTTGGCAGTTTTCAGTTCGCAGTTGGCGGTTCACAGTTCGCAAATCTGTAAAGGTAAGCACTATGAAAACTTTGCACTGCTAACTAACCGCTAACTCACTCCGCGTCTCTCACCCAGGGTTCTTCTCCCGCGAAATGAATTTTGCTATTTGCCTCATCCACTTCAAAATCCCATCGGATGGTATCTGTTGCATCATTGTGCACATCAGAGCAGGTATAATGAAAGTGGATGCCGAATTTGCATTTGCAATAGCCCGTCCGGCTTTCTGTATTGAACCCGCTATCGCTTACCTCAAACGCCTTTACCTCCGGCGAGCCGCCTTCCTTATTGTGGTAAGCTACCAGTCCTTCGCGCATCATCCAATAGTTTCGGCTGCTCCTTTCGCCAAAAAGCGCGCTCAAAAAATCTTTAGCCGCTATTTCCTCGCTTATCAAGCGGTGCAATAACTTATCCTCAAGAGGTAATGAAAACTTCTCCCCCATTTTTAGTACCCCAGGTATTTTTTGGGTATCGGGTTAGTTTTGCTCTCCTCATCGAAATACCAGGCAATTATCCAGAAACGCTTGCCGTCGTTATACATTTCTATGCTGTTGATGCCGCGTTCTATCACCGGGCCATCAGGCGTGTTGCGGCTCTCGTAGGTACTCCAAACATGGTAGATGTTGCCAAACTGCTCCACCTTGCGGCCTATCTCTTTCTCTACGAAACCTTCGCTGGTTAAAAATTCGTCGCTGCGCTTGTGAAACTCTTTCAGCGTCATATATTCCAGCACTTTGCTGCCATCTTTTTTGGTGCGCACCATCCCGCAGCGCGGATCGGGGATATGCAGGCTGCTATCGCGTTGGTAAACCGGCTTCTCGCCTTTCTTTACCGTTACCACATCGTAATAGGCTTTCATGATGCCATCCAGCGTGCTTACGTTATCGCCGTATTTGGTTAATACTTGTGCCGATGCAGGGCGGATTGCTACTGTCGTAATGAACAGCAGGAAGATGATTTTTTTCATTGAAACTTGGTTTTATGAGGTTAAAGATAAAAAGATTTAGGGATGATTGGCAAAAGGTATAATGGCTCAACCCGCAGTTACCAGCGAATTTGGTTGACTCCACAAGGCTGGAATTTCCTGGAAAATCATAGCTGAAATCCGCTCAAAAGCTGGAAAAAACTAGAAATTATTTTGATGCCCGTAAATGCGGAATTTAACTAAAAACCCCGCTTCCGTCTAAATTTCGCCCTTTTCACACTTTTAGAAAAAAACCTAAAAATTAAGAAAAACACCGAAAAACGCAGGAAAAACACAGATTTTTTTAGGCGTTTTAGCAAATTCAGGCTCGATAAAGAGGCAACAAACCGGCGTGTATGCTTTTCACTGGTCAGCCAAATCTCACCCGAATTTGCTGACATTTCTATAAAATAATCCTGGACAAAACACCACGCGCCCAAAACCATGTTTTCAACGTTTACCTTATCCCTCACCTCTTGCCCTAAGGCAACAAAAACCGTCCTCTTACCCATATTAAAACATCATCCCTATATTTACCCCAGTTCTTTACTTTATTTCAAACTTGAGGTTCCCGGGTAATACCGGGATTAATAAGGAACCGTGTGTAAATCACGGGCTGTCGCGCAACTGTAAGTAACGCACCAAGTTATTGCCATTATCGCCCATTGTACCACCAAAACGGTATGAGAAGGGCGGCAATAACGTTACAAGCCAGGATACTTGCCCCATGTTTTAAGACAATGCTTTCGCGTTATGAAGCAGTAGTCAGAGATAAAAACAGATATAGCGGGCTCTGCCCTTCCGTGCTGTTTCGTCTTTTATTACCACTCCCCACGAAAGCATACCGAAAACCGTAAGGAGCATTAACTCATCATTAATGTTTAACCAAAAAAGTTTTATGCGTATGCTCAAAAACAACCTCGGGTACCCTCGCGTAGGGGCCCACCGCGAACTTAAAAAGGCCAGTGAACAATACTGGGCCGGCACAATCAGTCGCGATGACCTGTTTGCCACAGCCAAGGCCATCCGCCGGCAAAACTGGCAGCTGCAGCAGGATGCCGGTATCGACCTCATCCCCTGTAACGATTTCAGTCTGTACGATCTGGTGCTGGACACCTCGCTGATGCTGGGCGCTATCCCACAACGTTACAATCCTGTGCTCACTCAAAATTCAAAAAACAGCGAAATCGACCTGTATTTTGCCATGGCTCGCGGCTATCAAAAAGACGGGCTGGACATTACCGCCATGGAAATGACCAAATGGTTTGATACCAATTACCATTATATCGTGCCCGAATTCACCGCCAATCAGCAGTTCCGTATTTTTTCTGAAAAGGTATTCGAAGAATTTAACCTGGCTAAACAGGCGCTGGGTAGTGTGCCAAAACCGGTATTGATAGGCCCGGTGAGTTATCTTTTATTGGGGAAGGAAAAGGAACCGGGGTTCGATAAGATCAGCCTAATCAAAAAGCTGGTGCCGGTTTATATCGATATCCTTAAAAAACTGCAAAATCAGGGTGCCGTGTGGGTGCAGTTGGATGAACCTTTCCTTACTATGGACCTGTCCCGGGAAGAAAAGGACGCCTTTATTTACGCCTACGCGGAAATAAAAAAGCATTGCCCAAACATCAAGACCCTGCTTACTACCTATTTCGACAGTCTTCACAAAAACACCTTCCTGGCGGTTAGTTTACCCGTTTGTGCCCTGCATCTCGACCTGGTGCGTGCACCCGGGCAATTAGATGAGGTATTAAAACTAATTCCCAAACAACTTACCCTCTCCCTGGGCGTGGTTGACGGACGCAACATTTGGAAGAATGATTATATCCGTTCGGTTGGCTACATTAAAACAGCAGTTGCCGCCATTGGTGCCGACCGTGTAATGATTGCGCCAAGCTGCTCATTGCTGCACACACCGTTCGACCTGGATTTGGAAACCACCATAAACCCCGAGATAAAAAACTGGATGGCCTTTGCCAAACAAAAGCTAAACGAGGTGAAGGAACTGGCAGAAATTATGGAAGGCAATACAGCTTTACTGGTAGAGAATATGAAGGTCCTTTCTGCCCGCAACCTTTCAAAACTGATACATAAGCAAGCCATCAAACAACGTGTGGTGGCCATAACCGATGCAGATGCCACCCGCGTAAGCGAATTTGCGGCCAGGCAGAAAATTCAACAGGATAACTTTAAGCTGCCGCTGTTCCCCACAACCACTATTGGTTCATTCCCGCAAACGGACGACATCCGCCAGCTGCGGGCCAAATTGAAAAAAGGCGCTTTATCGCAGGAGAAATATGATGCCGAAATTGAGCAGGCTACTTTAGGGGCCATCCGCTGGCAGGAAGACATTGGTATTGATGTACTGGTACACGGCGAGTTTGAACGCAACGATATGGTGGAGTACTTTGGCGAACAGCTCGACGGTTTTCTGTTCACTAAAAACGGATGGGTGCAGAGCTATGGAAGCCGCTGTGTAAAACCCCCTGTAATTTATGGCGATGTGAGTCGCCCCTGCGATATGACCGTGCGGTGGACCAGCTTTGCCCAGGCCAATACTAAAAAACTGATGAAAGGAATGCTTACCGGGCCGGTAACTATTTTACAATGGTCGTTCGTGCGAGATGATCAGCCCCGCTCAGAAACGGCCAACCAGATAGCACTGGCCATTCGCGATGAGGTTGTTGCACTGGAGGCGGCAGGCATTAAAGTGATACAGATAGATGAGCCCGCCATACGCGAGGGCCTGCCCTTACGTAAAGCAGATTGGGATGGCTACCTGTATTGGGCAGTGAAAGCCTTCCGCATATCGGCAAGCGGCGTGCGCGACGAAACGCAGATACACACCCACATGTGCTATAGCGAGTTTAACGATATCATCAGACATATTGCGCTGATGGATGCAGATGTGATCACCATTGAAACCTCGCGCTCGCAAATGGAACTGCTGGAAGCCTTTGCCGATTTTGAATACCCTGCCGAAATTGGCCCCGGCGTGTATGATATCCACTCGCCGCGTGTGCCCGCTGTCGACGAAATGGTGAGCCTGCTGGAGAAAGCTGCCCTATTGCTGCCGGTAGGCAATATTTGGGTAAACCCCGATTGCGGCCTCAAAACCCGCAAATGGCCCGAAACACAAGCCGCCCTAAGCAATATGGTCGAAGCTGCAAAAGTCGCGAGGGAAATCTTCAGCAAACAAACCGTTAATTAAACCCCTACCCGCCCGGCGCACAACCGGGCGGTTTTATATTTATCGCATGACCGTACAAGAAAGAACCCAAGCCGCCGAAACACGCATTTTTAAAGCCGTTTTCCCCAACACCACCAACCATTACGATACCCTGTTTGGCGGCACCGCCATGGCGCTGATGGATGAGGTGGCCTTCATCACCGCTACCCGTTTCACCCGCAAAACCATGGTAACCGTGTCATCCGACAGGATCGACTTTAACCAACCTATCCCGGCGGGTACCATCATCGAGTTAGTGGGCACGGTATCGCACATTGGCAATACCAGCTTAAAAGTATTGGTAGAAATTTATGTAGAGGAGATGTACAGCTTTAATCGCCAAAGAGCCATCACAGGCACGTTTACCTTTGTAGCGATTGATAAACATAAGAAACCGGTGAAGGTGTTAGAGGGTTGAAGTTTTACAAATTCTCCTGGTATTCCTTCTGCAGCTCCAGCAAACAATTGGCGCAGAGGCAGCCATCATACAGCTCGCTTACGTACTGTACTTCGTTTATGCTGAGTTGTACGGTGCTGCATTGGCATTTGGTGTAGGCGTTTGCCTTGCATTCAAATGCCGCTTCGCAGCGCTCGCAATGTAATATTTCGTGTTTGGCGGAAATCATTTTATTAAAATCCGGAAGACGGAAAGACCGAAAAGTCCGGGAGATTTGTTTGGCCCGAAATTCGGGATTATCTCGGCTTTCTTTATCACACAAACGTAAAAGGCCCCGATACTTTGCAGTATCGGGGCCTTTATTATCCTAAGGCAATTATGCCGTTGTTGTTTAAAAGCTGTAAGTAAGGAATATGTTGCCTGCTACCGAGTTGAAGCCCTTGGTGGTGCTGCCGCCCGAGCGCGAATTATAGCTGCCGCCAACTACGCCCAGGCTGTAACGCCCCTCCAGCGCTATGCCAATGCTTTTGCTCAGCATAAAGTTGAGCCCAACTTTAGGGGCTATGTAAGTGGTTTGGCCGTTCGATACTTCTTCGCTACTCGAAAAATTGGCATCGTCTACCGTTACCTTGTAACTTACCAATACAAAACCGCCGTTTACGCCGCCATAAAAGTTAATGTCGCCGGCCGATAGTTCGTAGGCAATGCCAAGGTACGCGCCAATGCCTTTGTATTTACTAAAAGTTGCGCCGTAGTAGTCGGTACCCTCGTAGCTTATCAGCATGGTGTCGGCTATTGGCTTATAGCTGCGGTAATCTATAGTGCCCGAATAAAGCAGGTGGTCCATCCTGCGCATTACGCTAAACCCGAAAGTTGGCGAGCCTTTGTAGCTATCTTTTAAATCGCCCATCGGCGATTCGTACCCGCCATTGAAGGCCACCAGCCAGCCATCCTGCCGTACTGCGCCGCCACTGCTGCGGTTACTGCCGCTCATTACATCGCCATCGGCATTAATGCCGCGTGTTTGCGCATCGGCCTTAAAAAAAATAAACACGGATAAAACCAGGGAAAAGATAGTTACGCAACGTTTTGTGCGCGGTTTGTTTTGGCAGGCCATTTGCGTGATTAGGTTGTATAATACTATTGCCTAATTAACGCAATTATTTTGATTTTGAAGAAAAATAATTCAAAAGTTTAACTGCGAGGGTCTTCAAAGTCCAATATCAATCCCTAAAGGGAGTTTAATACAAAAGGCCCCGGATGGGGCCTTTTGTAAATTGTATTAAGCGTTGTTATCTTTAACCGGCACAGGTATGGGTTTGCCGGCATCTTGGTTTTGCGCCTCTTTAAAGTCTTTCATGCCTTTGCCCAGGCCACGCATTAACTCGGGTATTTTTTTACCGCCGAACAATAGCAAAATGGCAACTAATATTAAAATGATTTCCGGTGCTCCTAATCCCATGGTGTTGTTTTTTATTAGTGAATTTACATGTATATACGCAAATAACGGTGATACGATTTTAATAACAGCACGTTTCTGAATAAAAGTCTGATTCTACGGAATTAAAGATAAGTCTGTGGATATCATATATCGATTTTATTTGCATATTTATGACGGGACCGTACTCCTCTTCAACCTTATGCAATAGCTTTATGATAAACATTGTAAAACTTTTCAGCTACCTTGCCATACTGATCATCACACACCCCTGTTTTTCGCAGGTTGGCAAAAAAAACCTTCCCAATCAAATCATGATATCGCCTTTGAGGCTGGTGGATTTTATAAACCCCGGCCTTGATTTGAGCTACGAACGGATTTATGGCAAGAGATTCACCACGCAGATTGCGGTTGGCTATATGAAGCCCTTACTTGGCGTAACTTCTTTTGATAATTACCATGGGTGGCGTTTCGCAGTCGAGCAGAAGTACTTCATCGCCACCACTAAGCGCAAAAGAATATACTGGGCGATTGATGCTGTTTACCTGAACGCTGATTACGACTATGAAGGCTCTTTTCGCAAGGATACAGCGAAGGCATCACAAGCTTACACGGATACTTACCATACCAACAAACGCACCCTCGCTTTCAACATCAAGCGCGGCATACAAATCCGGCTCAGCAGGTTCGTGCTTGATTTAAGCGCAGGTATCGGTATAAAACATAAAATGGTTGAACGTACCGGACTTAGCAACCCCAACGCCATAGAAATGCTGCCGCACGATTGGAATATTTACGAAATAACCAATCGCCCCGGAGATTATGTTACCATCAGCTTGCCCGCTAATATTAGGATTGGGTACCGGTTTTAAAAAATATCCCGGGAGGCGATGTCGTCGCAACTGAGCTTTGGGCGTTGCGGTGAGACATCACGATAAGCGGAATTGCCCACCTCGAAATATGCAAGCTGATTAAACTTGATTGGCTATAACACCAGCCAAAGGCCAAACGGTGTCCTAAGGGCCGTTTTTTGTTATATTTGTTCACCAGATTACTAAACATCAACCCTTATCAACATGAAAAAAATAAAATCAGTCGCCATTGCTATCGTTCTCGCTGTATTAAACTCTTCATGCAGCCATGAAACTGGAGTACAGTTAGCTTATAGCGGTACCGTTACATTTAACCAGGACAGTACGGCAATAAAACGGTTATCTCAAAACGGATTTATTAGTTACACCCATGATGACGAAAAAATTGTAATTGAAAACGACACTAAGGGTGGGGTATCCTATAGTTTTAACGGAAACGATAAGCAGGACCAACTCGACGATAGTCAAAAGCTTCTTTTAAAGGCTGCCATAGCTGGAGTAGTTAAAAGTGAGCGCGATAAAATTAATGAAAAGCACTAATGATTTCCGTGTATTGATTCACGAGCAATTAGCCCGTGGTCGCTGTTATTGGCGTACCACTTAGACCTGCCAAAAGTTGGCAATAATGCTGACGAGACACAGTCGGGCGCCGCTTACTATCCACTAACTTATGGTGAGGAACGAAGCTAATCTCCCGATTTGCAGGGGGAATTTGCAAGGCGGCCTGTCCTGCGTAAAGATTGCCACGCTTCGAAAAGATGATGGGGATTGCTACCGCAGGTTTCCAACCTCTTTCCACCGCGTAATAGCAATGACGATGGGAGAAATGACACAGGGGAGCGCAAACAAAGAGCCCCGATAGCATTCGCTAACGGGGCTCTTTTGTACTCATAAAATTCCTTATGCTTTTTTAGCCGCAGGCTTTTTAGCTTTTGCTTTCGGTGCTTCGGCAGGCGTTTCTGCTACTGCTTCTGCCACTGCAACTTCTTCCTCTTTTACCGGCGCTTCTTCGGCAACGGGCGCGGTTGGCAATGCTTCGCTGAACAAAGGCATATCTTTTAGTATCAGGAACCAACTGATGATTTTCTTCATGTCGCTGCCATACACCTTTTCCTCATCGTGGTCGGGCGCAACTTCGCGGAAGTACTTGCGCATTACGTTTGCATCATCTTTAAGAGATGGTAGGCCTGCGGCAGTTTTCATACGTTCGAATACGTCGACCAATTTAATGTCTTCATCCAGCCCGAAGATGGTTATCTCATTCAATGCGGCAAGCTTAGCAGTGCTAAGGTTAACAATCAGCTTGGTTTTTTGCGCATCAAGGCTTTCTAAAACGTAACCGGTTTTGTTTTGCGCAAGCGCTTTCCATAAACCCGGCTTGCCCGATACGGCAACAATTCCCTGTAAATTCATTTTTTAGTTTATTGGTTGATTAGGTTGATTTAGTGAATGGTTTCCGAGTTCAAGCTCTCTCCATTTACCTAATCAACCGTTCACTATTTTGTCGATTTATAAGTGAACGGTTTGCAGGTAACTACTCTCCACTCACTTAATCAACTACTCTCTATTCTTCAATTACTTCTACACCTAAAATCTTATCGCCCTGGCGTATATCGTCAACTACGTCAACGTTCTCTACTACCTTACCGAAAACGGTGTGGTTGCGATCCAAATGCGCAGTGTTTGCACGGCTATGGCAAATGAAAAACTGTGAGCTGCCGGTGTTGCGGCCAGCATGTGCCATTGATAACACGCCACGATCGTGGTATTGGTTTTCGCCGGTTAGCTCGCAATCTATTTTGTAACCAGCGCCACCTGCACCGGTACCTGTTGGGTCGCCACCCTGAACCATAAAGTTAGGGATAACGCGGTGGAATATAACGTTATTGTAAAAACCGGATTTAGCCAGCTTCAGAAAGTTAGCTACGGTGTTAGGTGCATCCTTGTCGAAAAATTCAACAGTCATGTCGCCTTTTTCGGTTTTGATTATTGCTTTGCTCATCTTATTTTTAAATAGGGTGCAAAGTTAAATAAAAGAAGCACAAACCAAAATAGGGTGCTGTGATTGCGAAAGGGAAGGAGCCGGGCTAAAGGAATCTGATTCGATAACTTTTTAAATTTGTCGAATCTTGATAGTATCTTTATGTAACATGGAAAATGAATTGTCGGCAGCCGGCTTACAAACTAAGTTAGAAGAACTGACGCCAATTTTAATTGATATGGCCCGGGAAGTGGCCTGGAATAAGATCTCATCAAATTGTTTGTATATCCATTCGGAAATCAAGATTGATGATAAAGACCCTAATTTCCGCAATAATACCATGAAGCCACGTAAGCTGGAGGGTATAATGCCTGATTTAAACGCCTTTTACCCTGATTTTTATGATATCAATTTATGCATATACAAGGCATCAAAACCCGTTACCATCATTGATGTTCGCTATTATCTTAAATCATCGCTCGACCCGGAGTACTTTGAGAAAGTAGTTAACGACACACCAATGTTACATTGTAAAGTACACCGTCCTAATTATGCCGGTATTAGCAGCGCTCGATTATTCGATATCAATTGGCAGCATAATACAATATGGCATCGCTTAGATAAATTTTTGCTTAAGGCTAAATTCCGGCTGACTCTTATGCTATAGGAATTACCAAACTTAAAAATCCTCGAATCTTGATATTCGGCCGATGCAGGCTATCGGCTATTTATAATAGTCGTTCTTCTTTATCAGGTATTCGTAATGCAATAGCTTTGTGCCGTAATGATCAAAATCTACCTCGTTTACTTTAACAGCGCCCAGTTTACCCGTGGCTTTTTGCGATCGGATATTGGTAGCCGCGATATGGAACAGCACATTATCTACGGTTTTGAATCCATGCTCCATCAATAAATTTTTCATGGCCGAGTTGTAAGCTCCGCCCCAATACTTACGGGCCAGGAAAGTGTAGCCGATAGCCACGCTGGATTCCGCAGGCCGGTAATCGTACAATCGCGTGCAGCCAATAATATCGCCGGTTGCTTTGTCGATAACCAGGAAAGCGCTCTGCGAAGCCACGGCATCATTAAAGTAAAGTTGGAACACCTCCTTTTTATAGCGGTCCTTAACCGGGTGCAGCTCCCATATCAGCGGGTCGGAGGCTACCTCGAATAATATGTCGAAATCCCGCTCGTGCAACAACTGCAATGCTAACAGTTCGTTCTCTAATTTGGTTGATTCGAGTTCAAAGATTTCCATTATACCGGTTTATATGATACCATGCAAAGCCCCACCCTTGGCGCCCATCTCATCTACCAGTTTTTCAACTTCCGGGTCTTTTATCAATTCGGGGGCGTGGTGCGGCTTTATGCGGGCATCTATCATCAGCGGGCCGTGGCAGCCCCAGTGTTTGTGTTCGGTAAAGCTGTTGATACCATAAATATCGTGCGAGGGGTTGCTACGCGTAAAGGTAACCCATACAAAGTTATTGATGTTTTGGGCGGTGAACGCAGCATCGTCGCAAAGTACCATCAGCGGCAGGCCGGATAGATCCATTTCGCCGAAATGTTCCTGCATAAATTCCAGCATCAGGGGCATATCGCTGGCGCGGATATTTTTGGGTACTTCTACCGCCAGTACACCCGGCATCACCATTTTATGGTTTACAAATGGGCGGGGCAGACTGAACGATGCCGGCATCTCGCTCCAAAGTTCGCGTTTTATATCCCCGGCTACCGTAAGAGCCACCTTGCTGCCGCTGTTGAGGCCCTCGCCACTATAATCGAGTGTATCGATAGAGGTTTTGGTTTGGAAGTGCAGGTCGCGGCCGAGGTCTATCCGCTGCAGGATGTGCTTCAGGAAACCACCTATATCGTTCACGTCCAATGTGGGGTCATCTTCTTTGGCGGCGATGAACAGGTATTTGGCCAGGCTCAATTGCCCCTTGCCCAAAATATGGTTGGCTATGGTAATAATTTCCTGTGGATGGCGCTCCTTTACGTAAGGCGTGTAACGCTCACTGCCGATGGCAAAAAGCAAGGGGTGAACACCAGCGGCATCAACGGCATTTACGGCATGCAGACCGGGTATTTCCTTAGGGATGGCACTGCCCGTTATCTCGTGTATCAGCGCGCCGAAGCTGGTATCTTCCTGTGGTGGGCGGCCCACTACCGTGAAGCTCCACACCGCATCCTTACGATGGTAAACGTTATGCACCTTTAACAGCGGAAATGGGTGAACGAGACTATAGTAACCCAGATGGTCGCCAAAGGGGCCCTCGGGCTTATTTTCCATGGGCATTACGGTGCCGGTAATTACAAAGTCGGCATCGGCAGATATGCAGAAACCCTCGGCATCGTAAAAATAACGGAAGCGGCGATTACCCAAAGCACCGGCAAAAGTCATCTCTGATAAACCCTCGGGCAGGGGCATCACGGCCGCAACAGGGTGCGCAGGTGGCCCACCCACAAATATGCTCACTTTAAGCGGCTGCCCTTTGGCATTGGCCTTGGTTTGGTGTACGCCTATGCCGCGGTGCAGCTGGTAATGCAGGCCTATTTCTTTATCGGGGATATAATCGTTCCCGCCTAACTGTATGCGGTACATGCCCAGGTTGGCATTCATAATGCCCAGCATATCGGCATCCTCGGTATAAACCTGCGGCATGGTTACAAAGGGGCCACCATCTTTCGGCCAGTTCACTATCTGGGGCAGTTCGCCAATGGTAGTACGCCCGAAATTTATCGGCGCGCCTTTGCCAACCTTCATGGGCAGTGCGGATAGTGCCGTTAAGGCGGTATTGGCATACTTAAAAGGATGTTTGATGGCTTTTATCGGGTCGTTTTTGATATCAACCAGGGTTTTTATCTTATCCAGCGTATCCCTGAAGATGAACCGCGACCTATCCAGCGTGCCGAAGAGGTTTGATACCGCCGGGAATTTGCTGCCTTTCACATTCTCGAACAGAATAGCCGGTCCCTCGTGCTCGAACACGCGGAGGTGTATTGCCGCCATTTGTAGGTATGGGTCAACCTCTTCTTTTATGCGGATGAGGTGCTTGTTCTTTTCAAGATCGGTAATGCAGTCCTGTAAACTTTTGTATGCCATCAGGCTTCAAAGATACAGAATAATGGATTTTAGGCTCATGCAAAAGTAATGAACCGGAAGATTATGTGGGGTGCCACATAATATTGTAACTAAATTGCATCTTCGCATTCATATTTAAATACCGCAAATACATCTTATGCAGTGCCGCCACATTAAATACCTGATATCCGCGCTTGTTTTGATCATATCCTCATTTGGTGCTGAAGCGCATGCTACACCTAACAAACAACTGAACGAAGCACGGTTTATTACAATCAACGGGATAGAACAATGGGTAACCATTAAAGGCGATATATCCAAACCTGTAATATTATTTGTGCATGGCGGGCCGGGGAGCCCCTTAAGCCCGTATGCTGATGCTATTTACAAAGGATGGGAGAAAGATTTTGTGCTGGTGCAATGGGACCAGCGCGGCGCAGGTAAAACTTTTGGCCGCGCCGCCCCGCCGGAGTTAAGCCCGGTTTACCTGGCATCGCACCCCTTATCGGTAGATCAGATAACCAATGACGGCGTTAGTTTGGTAGAATACCTTTTAAAGTATCTGGGCAAGCCCAAAGTCACACTTTTCGGATCCTCTTGGGGCTCGGTTATAGCTGTGGAGATGGCTGTAAAACGGCCGGACCTTTTCACTGCCTATATAGGGCATTCGCAGGTGGTAGACCCCGCCGCTAATTTCATGAAAGCCTACCAAAAAGTAGCTGAACTATCAAAAGCGGCTAACGATCAGCAATCTCTGGATGTACTGTCGGCCATCGGCGCGCCACCTTATGAAAAGGCCCAAAATGCAGGTAAACTGTTTCGTATCATTAAAAAGTACGAGCGTTTGGCCTCTACGCCGGCACCCGAAGCCTGGTGGAAAATTGCTACCGGGTATGATAATAAAGAAGATAACCAACACCGGGAGGACGGTGACGATTATTCTTTTCTGAATTTTGTAGGCGATACGAAAATGGGTGTAAAACCTATGGCGGCAACCATTGATTTGGCTAAGGACCATTATGTGTTTAAGATTCCGGTTTACCTCATACAGGGCGAAGTGGATATTTTAACTTCGCTACCAATTTCCAAAGCATATTTCGATAAAATAGAGGCACCCCACAAGCAGTTTATTGTAATAAAAAACGCAGCGCATGGTTTTAATGAATTGGTTGTAAAAGAGCAGTTTAGGTTATTTAAAATGGTTAATCAGCAAAAAAGATAAGTAAACAGGTAGGGTTACTTCTTTTAGTCATTGTAAAAACTTATATTACTTTTACACCGTAAACCATTATCAGCCCTATGTCGGTAATTTTATTTACGCTGATTATTCTTGTTGGGGCCTACTTTGCGGGGCTTTTGGGTTCGCTTACCGGGCTTGGCGGGGGCGTGGTTATTATTCCCTTGCTTACGCTTTTGCTGGGCGTAGATATCCATTATGCTATCGGCGCATCGCTGGTTTCGGTTATCGCTACCTCCAGCGGTTCTGCGGCGGCGTACGTTAAAGAAGGTATCACCAATATCCGCCTGGGCATGTTTTTGGAGATAGCTACAACCTGCGGCGCATTGGCCGGGGCTATGCTGGCCATCTATATTCCTACGCAGTATATTGCTGTTTTGTTTGGGGTGATCCTAATCTTTTCGGCCATCATGTCGCTGCGCAAAAAGGCCGAAGCAACCGTATTGCAACCCAGCCCGCTTGCTCAAAAACTAAAACTCAGCGGCAGTTACCCCGATGGCGACGGCAACCAAATACCTTATGGCGTTACGCGCGTTGGCGGCGGCTTTTTCATGATGCTTTTTGCAGGGGTAATATCCGGGCTGCTGGGCATCGGCTCGGGCGCGTTGAAGGTTATTGCTATGGATACCATCATGAAGATACCGTTCAAGGTATCAACCACCACCAGTAATTTTATGATAGGCGTTACCGCTGCTGCCAGTGCTGTGGTTTACCTGCAAAGGGGATATATAGAACCCGGTATATCCATGCCGGTAGTGATTGGGGTTTTGTTAGGGGCACTCACCGGTTCCAAAATACTGGTGCATACCAAATCTTCGGGATGGCTGCGCTGGGTGTTTGCAATTGTGGTTACGTTTTTGGCTGTCCAAATGATATATAACGGTATCGCGGGTAAGATATAGAAGTACTAAGGGGTGCTCCGCTTCATTGCCGCAACAATAAAGCGCGTAATGCGTTGAACAGGTAAAACAAGACCAATGAACTTATTACTGCTGCTCGCTTTCATACTACCCTCCCAACTCAAAGCCTATCCGCCCCTGCACAAGACGGCAATGGCAGATACAGCCAAAATAGATACCTCGCGCTATGCCGTGCTGCTTTTTAACCCCGGCCGCGACGGCTTCATCTTCAACCAATATTTTAAAACCACAACGGTTTCTGCAAGAAATCAAAATGATAGAGAAAATTATATCCGTAACCGTTGCCGAGCGCAATAAGCAATCCCAAAGCGGCATCGACAATCCGCGCCAATATTACAAGCAAATCATAGCGGCCATCAATGCCGGCGGGCAGAAAGAAGTATGGATAAATTGCTTTTGCACCCCTTACGAAAAACGGCACTGGCGCAAAGGCGTAGTGATGATACTGGATGGCGGCCCCTGCTTTTTTAACATCAAAATAAATTTGAATACCAATACAGTGATGAGCTTTGCGGTGAATGGGGTGGGGTGAATAAACCCACGCCAAAATTGTCATTGCGAGTCGCAGCCGGGGAAAGTGACAGGGGGCGACGTGGCAATCTCATAGGACAAGCGTAAATGCATTGCAAGTTTGCTAATTGTCCTATGAGGTTGCCGCGCTTCGCTCGCAATGACAATTCTTATATTTTACTGCACCAAGTCCAAATGATACTCCTGTATCAACGCCGGGTTCTCGGGCGTGAGGGTAAAGCTCACGCGGATATTAGCTTGCTCGCCTTTGATGATGAAATAGCCGCGCAGCTGATTCTCTGCCACAATTTCGCCTATGCTTACCGTTTTGCCTGCCTTGGCAAATGCATCGGCGGCGGCTATCTTCAGTTTATCGGGGAAATAGTCCAGGAAGAAATTATCGGCAAATATGCCGCTTGCTTTGGCCGTGCTCCAATCAGCAATGACTTTAAGCAGTTCGGCTTTGCGCCGGTTAAGGATTCCCGATGGCGGCAATACGCGCGGCCTGATGCCTGAGAGCATCAGCAGGGTATCCAAAGCGGCGTTGTTGATAGGCGCTGCCCTTGCATACGTTACGTTGCCGAAGGATACGATGCCCACGCCATAATCGGGCATTACATTCCACTGGCTGCCGAAGCCAGGCAAGCCGCCGGTGTGGCCCACATAGATGCGGTTATCGCAATCCTTCATCCATCGCAGCCCATAAGCGTAGGCCGTAACATTGGGACAGGGCCTGCCGGTTGGTGTTTTGGCATTGGCCGTTAAATAGTTCACATCCCATGGGTATTGCATCTCGCGCACCGAGCTTCGCTTAACCGGCCCTTTATCCACATCATCCCTTGGTGGCCAGGCATCCAAATGCAGGGCCATGTATTTGCTGAAATCTTCTATGCTGGTTATCAATCCACCCATAGCGCCGTAGGCACCATCGTGCAGCAGGGGTTGCTCTACCCATTGCCCATCCAGCCAGCGGTAACCGTGGGCCAGTTTATCTTTGGGTACTTTGGTGTATTCCCAATACGTATGCAGCATGCCCAGGGGCTTTAAAATATTATTGGTGATGTAAGTTTGATACGTTTGTCCGCTTACTTTTTTGATGATGTAGCCCAGCGTGGCAAAGCCCAGGTTGCTGTACTCGTAACCCAGACCGGGATTGGTTGAAAATTGCACGCCTTTTTTATAGATAGCAATCAGTTGCGCATCGCTAACAGCCAGTTGCCTGTCTCCCCAAGGGTTGTCTTCGGGGTAACCGGCTGTATGGGTAAGCAGGTTTTTGATGGTGATGGGCGTGGCATCTTTAGTGAGGTATTTGGTCCCCTTCATTTCGGGGATGTACATATAGGCAGGGTCATCAAGCTTTAGTTTGCCTTCATCGCGCAGTTTTAAAATAGCCATGGCGGTCAGGCTCTTGGTCATGCTGGCAATGCGGAACTCGGATGTAGCCGTAACCGGTATCTTGTTGGCGATATCGGTATAACCAATGCCGCCGGTATGCACCAATTTGCCATCTACAATAATACCATAAGCGGTGCCGGGCCAGTGGTTTTTCTCGGCATAGTCTTTATATAGCTGGTCGATAACCGGGAAGGTGGCCTGTATCTTCTTCAGCCGGTCCGGATCTGTAAAAGCAGCCGGTTTGTATTGGGCGATGGCTAACGTTGGGAGGAATAAAGGGAGGCAGATGAATTTGCGCATAGTGATGTTGGATGATAGCCGAATTTAGGAAAAAATGTCTGAACTCGAATTACAGGAATTTATGGGATGAGAAGAAAGGTTGCTAGGTAAAAGGCGGAAATACCCAAACTGTTCTATCCGAAAAAACATGATGAATCAATCTCCGAAAAAATCCTCCCAGTGGCTTTGGATATAGTTATAACTCTGTTCAAAGTATTTTTTTATAGTTCGGCTTAAATGGCTTTTCCATGCTATATCTTCACCTTTATAAACAGCCAGCCAGGCCATAGCGTAGGCAATTACTTGCTCGGGGAGGTACCCGCTACGTCTCATTTTCCATCCCCGGCGCGAAGCGTACGTCCACTGGTTAAAATGGAAATAAGCATTGCCGGTAAATATGCCAAAGCCAAATACAACTGCGGCAAGTGCCGCCAAAAGCTTATCGTTTTCGGCCATGCGGTGTACCGACCACAATTTATGCTGAGCCAGGTGTGGGGCCAATACGGCAACCATGCGTTCGGGATCATTCAGGATATCCATATCTATCCACACTTCTTTTTGCCCATAGCCATTGTCTACATAACCCATAGTAGGGTTTACCCAGGGGCCATGTAATTGAGGCGATGGGGTAGCCACAATTCCTTCAGAAAAAGGTGCCGGCTTATTGCTGTAAAACTTCAGTTCGAGTTCCCAGGCGTCAATGGCCATCAGGTTTATCATTCGCCCAAAGATAAATTCCGCATCTTGTTCTGTCCCCTTGAATTTACGGTCGAAATATTTCTTCTCAGGCGTAATGGTAGGCAGCGACTGCACGTATTCCCCTTCAAGGGTATCGCACAGCAAAACAAGTGCACGCTCCGTCCACTCTTTATCCGCCGGCGTAACCGGGAGTTCATCTTTATTCTCCCAAAACCGAAAAGACCACGATGAAGAGGGCTGGTTATTTGCGACTTCCGTTTCCTCGTACCAATCTGCATGAGGGCTCACTTCCCCGCAACCACCTTTTCGCCTAAAACACTGCGTTTCTTCGTGTACTTTTCCGCATGCAGGGCATACCCCACGGGTTTCAAAAGTGTTCCAGTGCGTATTGCAAACCGTACAAACCCAACGGCAAGCATCATCTGGCTCCCAATCGCATCTAGGGCAACTTATACGTATCTCCGGCATCGGTTAAATTTGAAGTAAAATAGCTTTTTTCCGGAAGGAATCAAAAGAATTCAGAAAAGCAAAAAGCCCCGGTCTCTCAACCAGGGCTTTCCAATATATTATCCTGTTCCCCTTTAGGGGGTTAGGGGGCTTACGCTAATTTCGCCAGTTCCTCTGCCATGGCAGCGCCAATTTCAGCAGGAGATTCTACTACGCGGATGCCGCACTCGCGCATGATAGCCATTTTTGCAGCAGCGGTATCGTCGGCACCGCCTACGATTGCGCCTGCGTGGCCCATACGGCGGCCCGGAGGCGCTGTTTGGCCGGCAATAAAGCCAACTACTGGTTTGGTGCCGTTTGCCTGTATCCAGCGGGCAGCTTCGGCTTCCATGCCGCCACCAATCTCGCCTATCATAATGATGCCGTGGGTGTCAGGGTCGTTCATCAGCAATTCAACAGCTTCTTTAGTTGGTGTACCAATGATGGGGTCGCCACCGATGCCGATAGCTGTGGTGATGCCCAAGCCGGCTTTAACCACCTGGTCAACCGCTTCGTAAGTGAGCGTGCCGGATTTTGACACGACGCCGATGTTGCCTTTCTTGAAGATAAAGCCCGGCATAATACCAATCTTGCTTTCATCTGCGGTGATGATGCCAGGGCAGTTTGGCCCTATAAGGCGTGCATCTTTATCTGATAAATATTCTTTAACCGCTATCATATCCTTGGTGGGGATACCTTCGGTAATACAAACAATAACTTTAATGCCTGCTTCGGCAGCTTCCATAATGGCGTCTGCGCCAAAAGCAGGAGGTACAAAAATAATGGATACATCGGCAGCGGTAGCAACAACGGCATCCTTTACAGTATTGAACACAGGCCTGTCTAAATGGCTTTGGCCACCTTTGCCGGGGGTAACCCCACCTACCAACTGAGTACCATACGCAATCATTTGTTCTGCGTGGTAACTACCTTCTTTACCGGTAAAACCCTGCACTATAACTTTAGAATCTTTATTTACGAGAACGCTCATCGGCTTTTTGATTTTTGTATGGCAAAGCTAAGTTTATTGGCCTTAAAGTCAAATTAAATTTTAGACTGCTTTTATATTTTACATGAGTGTGAAAGGGCGGCACGCAATTTTAACCCGCCAATAAAACAAGCATTAACGAGCGCATAGCTCACATTAAATGATATACTTCAAACAGGGGAAATTATACGATTAGCCCGGCCTGTTTAAATATGAAGAGAAAAAGAATAAAAATCATGCTTATTCAGCACGAGTCCGAACCAGGGAAAACCACCTATAACGGGTCGGAAAGCTTTAAAAAGGGTACGCTTTGGGTACGCGGCACGCTGGTACGCGCAGCAAATTTTAGTGGCTTGGTAAACAAATTATGCAGCAACAAAATTAATAAAGGGAGAATAAAGATTATAAGCACACTCACGCACATTATTATATACATAATGTCGGATAGCTGGGGGTGAAAGCCGCGTTTATGGATAAATGTTGTTTTCATATTGTAGGCCGGTATTGGTTTTTGTACCTGACTGGTAACTTAATAACCATCAGTTAAACAAATTGTTTATTTGCGGCTAAATATTTTTTTGTTGTTAAAGTATGTTAAAACGTTTTTTTGTACTGTTACCTGAGCGTTAATTTTATACGCAAATGAAACTATCGTTGTTGTTAGTAACGCTGCTATTTTTATTTAGTTGTTCCGACGCGCAGGTAATTACCGGTAAACTCATAGATAAAGAAACGGGCTTGCCCGTAAAACACATCCCAGTCACATCCAAATTCGGCGTAGCGTGCACAGATGATGGTGGCGTATTTACGCTAAAAATAAGTAAAAATTTTGATACAATCCGCATAAACACCTTGGTTTATAAATCTTTTAAATTGGCAGCGGCCGACTGGGGAGGCTTTATGCGCATCATCGAACTGGAAACAAGCTACAAGCAATTGGGCGAAGTAACCATTACGGCGAAGAAAAATTATTATAAAGATTCTCTAAGCCTGCGGAAGGAATATGCTAAGGCTTTCAATTTCAGGGGGCCAAAGTTTAACGAGATCTTTCGCAGCCCATCTCAATATGTGCCCTTTGCCGTAGTGAGCATAGATGTTGGTATGTTGTTTAAAGCAATAACAAAAAAGCACAGCCGCGATTATAAATTACAGCAGATTTTGCTGCGCGATGAGCGGGAAAACCACGTAAGCGCCCGGTTCAACAAAACATTGCTGGGCGATATCACCAGGTTAGTGGGCGATTCGCTGGAGAATTTCATGAGCAGCTACCGGCCTGCTGCGGCCACGCTGGATAAACTAAGCGATTACGATTTAATACAGTACGTTAAAAGCAGCCTGCAAAAATTTAAAGCAAGCGGCGGGAAGAATGATAAGTTGCCTAAGATGCTGAAAGAGGGGGAATCGTTGGAGTAGAGGGTAGTTCAATATCTAATGTCGTGATGAAGTGAGAAATGATATGAGGGCTGAGTTTAATTGCTATGCGTTCTGCGGGTTAATCGATTTTTGCCTGGTCCTGAAAAAATAATCAGTTAGAAATAAAACGCTCAGCGGAACTAAATATGGCAAAATACTAACGGCCATTTTCACCACCCCCATAGCTGTGCCTGCAAAATTTAAATTCAGGCCCGAAAAGTAAGAGTTGTTTTGCAAATGGCCTAAGGTGTACCGCGAATTAACTAAAGCAACAAGCAGCAAAACGATAAAGACACCCGAAATAATCAATTTAACTTTCGGGGTCATAACGGCTTCGGGCGCTTTACTTGCTGCCGGTTGGATTTGATCCATTAAATTCTCCGTAAAGCCAACAGGTGGTTCTGCTACAAGTTCTTGCTTTATAGCAACTAACAAAGCAGGGTTTAAATTCAATTCCTCCTGCGCTTCCACCATCTTCATAATATTATCGGTAAAAGCAGCGCCCGGCTCCTCTAACTCGATGCTTTGAATAAGTTTTTTGAATTTATCGTCGTTCATTTCAAACCAGGAATTTAAGTTCGTGTTCCAATACTTTCCTCGCCCTAAAAAGTTTTATTTTAATGTTCGAGGCCGTTAACCCTGTTATCTCCTCAATCTCGGTAATGGAGTTCTCGTTAAAATAGTACAATGTAACCAACAGGGCATCTATTTTGGGCAATTTATCTATCGATGCTTTTACAATGCCCCGGCTCTCCTTTTCTGTCAGTTCTTTATGCGGGGTGTTGGCATCGTCCGAATAGTTTTCTACCATGTCGTTGTCGATGGTATTTATATCTAAAGATTTCTTTTTCAACCTTGATACACATATCCTATAAGTAATGGTATAAAGCCAGGTAGAGAACTTCGATTTCCTTTCAAAAGTATGCAGTTGATTATAGGCCTTTATAAAACTTTCCTGCGCTGCATCTTCCGCATCTTCTTTGTTGTTTAATATCCTGAACGCAATAGAAAAAACTATCCGCTTATTATTTTCTACCAGAAAACGGTAAGCGGAGCCATCGCCTTTTAAAACCCTGTTTATATACGTTTGTTCGTCCTGCGTGTACATTCGTACATGAGACAGTGTGCACTATCTTTCGGTTACAAAATATATTTTGACGGCTATTTTGGCATGTTAAATAAAGCTGAAACCGAAAATCCGAAACCCGAGATCAACAGTCCCGCCTATTTTTTAAATTTTGTAACCGATGTAATGCGGCCCCTGTCATACGGCCAAAACAAAAAATATAATTATGGATGAGATTTTAAGAGATTGTTTGGTTTCGATTGCGACAATTGGGGCCATCTTTGTAATACTGTACGTTGTGCTGATGAGCCGTTTTAAAGAGCGGATGGCATTGATGGAAAAAGGCCTATCACCAAAAGATTTTAACAATAAACATGCGGTGCAATCGGCAACGCTTCGTTTCGGCTTATTGCTTATCGGCACATCTATAGGCATCCTGTTAGGAAATTTTGCTGCCAATCATTTTGATGTACCACGCCAGGGGGCTTTTATAGCCATGATGTTCCTTTTTGGCGGGCTTGGCTTGATAGGCAGTTACGTGATAGAGAACCGGAATAATAAACAATAAGTAAATGAAGGCAATGAAAAAATTCAGAATCATAATACTTGTCGCTATACTGCTGTTATCAGGTATTGGTTACACAGCATTTGCCCAATCAACCGATACCGAAAATCAAAAACTCACATCAACCATCCTGCACCTTGATAGCCTCTTTTGGAATACTTACAACGAATGCGATACAGACCATAGCGGGCAGTATTTAACGGATGATGTGAAGTTTTACCACGATAAAGGTGGTATTACTTATGGCAAAGATGCCCTGGTGATGAGCATCAAAAACAATATTTGCGGCAACCAAAACCAGCATATCCGGAGAGAAGCTGTGCCAGGAACGGTAAAAGTATACCCAATGCGAAACGGTAACGTTATTTACGGTGCCATTATATCCGGCGAGCATTACTTTTATGTAACAGAAAATGGCAAGCCCGAGAAGCGGGAAGGCCTGGCCAAATTCACCCAGCTTTGGCTTTTGAAAAACAACGAGTGGAAAATGGCAGAAATTTTAAGTTACGACCATGGCCCGGCACCGTACGAAAACAAAAAGCAAACAGTAACCCTTACAGCAAGCGAACTGAAAGAATTTGAAGGCAATTACAAAAACCCCAAATTCGGCACATTCAACTACAAGGTGAAGGGCTCGAATTTATTGATGGATGGTTCAGGTTTTAACTCCATACTCTATCCTGAAACTAAAACCACGTTTTTTGTAAAAGAACGCGACTTAGAGTTTGAATTTGTAAAAGATGCGAAAAAGCGCTTCTACAAAATAATTGTGCACGAGAACGGTGCTATTGTGGATGAACTTTTGAGATTTTAAGTGAGATGCGAATCTTCCTTCAAGTCAGAGCTTTCGATATAGGCGCCTGCCCTGCAAGAGCCAAAGCTATTAAAGAAAGGCAGTAAACTCAATGACAGTAATAACAATCACTGCTCCCCAGGTTATCAGGAAAAACTCACCTGCTTTCTTTAATTTCGGCTTATCCTGTTTGATAATGCCTGGGATGAAGTTTGCCACTGTTAATCCCATACCTCACAGTAAAATAATAGCTTTTAATATGGTTAATGCCATATACATCTGTGTGATTCGGAAGCCAACCCTGACATTGTAAAATATGTTTAAATAATCGACTTAATAAACTTCGCCGGCACGCCGCCCACTATTGCATTGTCCGGCACATCCTTAGAAACCACCGCACCGGCAGCTACTATAGCGTTCAGCCCAACGGTAACACCGGGAAGGATGGTGGCATTTGCGCCTATCCAGGCATTTTGTTTAATAACAATCGGTTTGGTTATTAAGGCCCGCCTGTCACTCGGGGCGGCGGGGTGGTTTTCGGTGATCAGGTTTACCCTTGGGCCAATAAGTACATCGTCTTCTATAGTTATTCCGCCCATATCCAAAAATGAGCACGCATGGTTAATGAAAACCCGCTTTCCAATTTTGATAAACTTGCCAAAATTGGTGTAGAAAGGCGCGAACACCGTTGTGGAGGCATCAATTTCGTATCCGACTATTTCGGACAGGATATCGCGTATTTGCTGGATATTATCAGCAGCGTTAAGTTGCGCGGAAAGACGTATGGTGCGGGCGACCACGTCATCGACCTTTGAAAATTCAGGGTCGCTTAGCCTAACGAGTTCACCCGATTTTAGTCTGTCAAAAATGTCTAATTGATTCATTCCTTATTTTAATTTTCTAGCATTCAGGTTTCCCGCAAATCAAAACTCCCCCTTGCGCCGCCGCTGACGCTAAGGCAGCACGCGGTCAGGGGGCCGGAGCGCTAAACTCCCTCTCACTCTTCGCCACCACGATGGTAGCTACCCCATTGCCGATAACATTGGTAATGGCCCGCGCCTCAGACATAAACCTATCTACCCCCAGCAGTATGGCCACGCCTTCTACCGGGATAATTTTGGTAGCGGCCAATGTTGAGGTAAGCACAATGAACCCGCTGCCCGTTACACCTGCCGCGCCTTTGGAGGTAATCATGAGTATGCCGATGATGCCCAACTGTTCCTCTATCGACAGATGCCTGTTGAACACCTGCGCCAAAAATATAACCGACATAGATAAATATATGGTGGTACCATCCAGGTTAAAGGAATAACCTGCCGGGATAACCAGGCCAACTACCGATTTGGAACAGCCGAACTTCTCCAGTTTCTCCATCATCCCCGGCAGGGCCGATTCGGATGAAGAGGTACCCAGCACAATCAATATCTCTTCTTTGATATGCTTAAGGTATTGCCACAGGCTGAATTTGAACAGGTAGGCAATAAGGTTCAGCACCACGAAGATGAACAGCGCCATCGTAATATATACCGATGCCATCAGCAAGCCAAGGGGCTGCAAGGCTTTTATGCCATAGGTGCTGATGGTATAAGCCATCCCGCCGAAGGCACCTAGTGGTGCTACGCGCATCACTATTTTCATGATGTTGAAGAATACCTTGGAGAGTTTCTCGAAAGTTGTGATAACCGATTGCCCCGCCGCGCCCAGTCTGCTCAGCCCGAAGCCGAATAAAATGGCAAAGAAGAGGATCTGCAAAATCTCTCCTTTGGCAAACGACTCGAAAATGTTGCCGGGGACGATATGGGCCAAAAAGTCCATTACCTTCATCTGCGATGCGGCTTTTTGGTATCCAGCCAGTTTCGCGGCATCAACCGGCGCGTGGGTGTTAATGAAGCCTTCGCCGGGTTTTACCAGGTTGGCCACGGTAACGCCAATTATAAGTGCCAGGGTAGTAACAATCTCAAAATAAAGCAAGGCCTTGCCTCCTACGCGGCCCACTTTTTTCATATCACTCATGCCTGCTATGCCCAGCACGATGGTGAAAAAAATGATGGGGGCGATGAGCATAGTAATCAGGCTGATAAAGGTTTTGCTGATCACCTGCGCCGTTGGCGCAAAACCTTTAAAATATATGCCCACCACTACGCCTAATAGTATGGCAAATAACACCTGGAAAGTAAGGTTGCTGAGGATGCGTTTCATCAAAACAATGATACGATTTATTTTGCTCAGTGGTTAATGGAGAATGGTGAGTGGTTAAGTGGTTAGTCTTTAAATGTGGAGGTGAAACAGGCGGAAAAAAGCATGGTTTGACATCGGTCAAACCAGTGTAAACATCGCCTGGCAAAACATTCAATGCGGGCAGATTGTCGTATATTTATATAGAAAGAAGAGGAGTCCGAATTCAGATGACCGAAAGTCCGTAGATAAAATCGTTTCAAATTAATCTGTGTAATCGACCCTCTTAATCAGTGAAATCAAAAAATATAATGGAATACAATCAGTTAACACCCGACGAAGAATACGTAATACTGCACAAGGGCACCGAGCGCCCATTTACCGGCGCTTTGTTGAACAACAAGGCCGAAGGCTTATACTTATGCAAACGCTGCGATACGCCGCTATATACATCCGAAACTAAATTCGAATCGCATTGCGGATGGCCAAGCTTTGATGACGAGATAGCCGGTGCCGTACGATGGGAAACAGATGCCGACGGCCGACGCACCGAAATTTTGTGCGCCAACTGCGGCGCGCACCTGGGCCACGTTTTTAAGGGGGAGTATTTAACGCCAAAAAACACCCGCCACTGCGTAAATTCCCTCTCACTGAAATTCGTGGCTGCCGACGAGGTGAGCCCCCCAGCCCCCTGAAAGGGGAGCCTCTGATTGGGTGGCGAATTTTTCAGGAAACCCCGCCCAAAAAAAGGCGGGATTTTTTGTTTTCCACAATTTGCAGTGTGGACAGAAGGGGGCAAAATACCGTATTTCTACCTGGTTCATAAAGCCCTTAATTTGGCGTGGTTGGCACTTTTTAGAACCCCGGAATTGTCTGTTTAAGGTAAACTAAAAGTGAAGTTAATGTTATGGCCACGTTATCGAATTTTCTACTAAAAGGGTTTAGATAGCTTCAGTAATGCATTGGTCTTTAGTAGGTTGAATTTTTCGCCGATTAATCAGATATAGCCCAAACTATTTTTTATTGTTTATAACTTATAGGGGGTGTTAAAAACTTACGCTAACATACAATGGAGCCATGACCTATCTTTGAAGCATAAGTTCTATCAACGCTATCCGTTTGCCGTATCTACCTTCGGTAAAATTGGAAAAAACCATGTGAACGCATGGGGCTATGTGTATTAAAATATAAAGTTTAATAGCAGATAAGTGGGGGTGTTTGGGGCGAGGAAATAGGAGCGGCAAACTTGCCAATTTAAAACTCGCGGGGCATAGCTGTCTCCAAATGCGCCGTACGCGTAATAGCTCCGAATGCAAAAGATAGAACAGGGAAAATATAAAAACAAAAGATACAAAATACGCGATGCCAGAGGAAACCGAATTATTACTGAGAGAAAACAAAGACCGTTTTGTAATCCTCCCCATCAAGTATCCCGCCATATGGGAAATGTATAAAAAAGCTGAGGCCAGCTTCTGGACGGCAGAAGAGATAGACCTGAGCGACGATATGAAACACTGGGAGAATTTAAACCCCGGCGAGAAACATTTCATATCGCACATTCTGGCGTTTTTTGCCGCCAGCGATGGTATAGTGAACGAGAACCTGGCCATCAATTTCATGAGCGAGGTGCAACTGCCAGAGGCACGCTGTTTCTACGGTTTCCAGATTATGATGGAGAATATCCACTCGGAAACCTATGCCTTACTGATTGATACTTATATAAAAGACCCGGCCGAAAAAGACCGTCTTTTCCACGCGATAGATACCATCCCCTGCGTAACTAAAAAAGCAGAATGGGCACTGCGCTGGATAAACAATGGCAGCTTTGCTGAACGTTTGGTTGCATTTGCCGCCGTAGAGGGGATTTTCTTCTCGGGTAGTTTCTGCTCTATCTTCTGGCTGAAGAAACGTGGCCTGATGCCGGGATTAACCTTCAGTAATGAATTGATCTCTCGCGATGAAGGCTCGCACTGCGAATTTGCCTGCTTGCTTTACAAAATGCTGGATACCAAACTGAGCACAGAAGCCGCAACCAAAATCATTACCGATGCGGTAGAAATAGAGAAAGAATTCGTAAGCGATGCATTACCGGTGAGCCTTATTGGCATGAACGCCAAAATGATGAGCCAGTACATTGAGTTTGTTGCCGATAGGTGGCTTGACGAACTGGGTTATCCTAAAGTTTACGGCGTATCATGTCCGTTCGATTTTATGGAGATGATAAGCCTGCAGGGTAAAACCAACTTCTTTGAAAAAAGGGTGGGCGATTACCAAAAAAGCGGCGTATTGAACGGCACGCAGGAAAACAAATCGTTCTCGCTGGACGAGGATTTTTAAGAATACCGTGGCTTGCCACAATTAGCAACAAGACCCTTAATTAAATTATATATTATACTGTTGGTTTAAAGTCCCCACTACTTGACACTAACTATTTAAATACTAACCAATATGTTTGTACTAAAACGAGACGGCAGAAAAGAATCAGTGAAATTCGACAAAATTACAGCGCGAATTGAAAAACTGTGTTACGGGTTTAACCTGGTTGACCCAATTGATGTGGCCAAGAAAGTAATTGAGGGCTTGTTCGATGGCGTTACCACGTCAGAGCTGGATAACCTTGCCGCCGAAACAGCAGCATCGTTAACCACCAAACACCCCGATTATGCTTTGCTGGCTTCGCGTATTGCGGTAAGTAACCTGCACAAAAACACCACCAAGTCGTTCTCTGAAACCATGAAACGTATGTACGAATACGTTGACAAGAAAACCGGCAAAAACGCCGCTTTACTGGCCGACGATGTGTACCAGATTATACGCGATAACGCCGAGATACTGGATAGCAGCATCATTTACGACCGCGATTTCGGTTTCGATTACTTCGGTTTTAAAACCCTGGAAAAATCGTACCTGCTAAAAATAGACGGCAAGATAGCCGAGCGCCCACAGCATTTGTTTATGCGTGTATCGGTTGGTATCCACAAAGAGGATATCGATAGCGCTATCAAAACCTACAACCTGATGAGCGAGCGCTGGTTTACCCATGCTACGCCAACTTTGTTTAATGCAGGTACACCAAAACCTCAAATGTCGTCGTGCTTTTTGTTAACCATGAAAGATGACAGCATCGACGGTATATACGATACACTGAAACAAACTGCCAAAATCTCGCAGAGCGCAGGTGGTATCGGTTTAAGCATCCACAACGTAAGGGCTACAGGTTCGTACATCAGCGGTACAAACGGTACCAGCAACGGTATCATACCAATGCTGAAGGTATTTAACGATACCGCCCGTTATGTAGACCAGGGCGGTGGCAAACGTAAAGGCGCTTTCGCTATCTACTTAGAGCCATGGCATGCAGATATCTTCGAATTTTTGGATTTGCGTAAAAACCACGGTAAAGAAGAAATGCGCGCCCGCGATTTGTTCTACGCCCTATGGGTAAGCGATTTGTTCATGAAACGCGTAGAAGCTAACGAAGACTGGAGCCTTTTCTGCCCGCACGAAGCACCCGGCCTGGCCGATTGCCACAGCGAAGCATTTGAAGAACTGTACACCCGTTACGAGCGTGAAGGCCGTGCCCGCAAAACCATTAAAGCACAGGAACTTTGGTTTGCCGTGTTAGATAGCCAGGTAGAAACCGGTACACCATACCTGTTGTACAAGGATGCTGCCAATGCAAAATCTAATCAGCAAAACCTGGGCACTATCAAAAGCTCTAACCTTTGTACCGAGATCATCGAGTACACTTCTGACAAAGAAGTTGCGGTTTGTAACCTGGCCTCATTAGCATTGCCACGCTACGTAATCAACGGCGAATTCGACCATAATAAATTGTACGAGGTAACTTACCAGGCTACTTTAAACCTGAACAAGATTATCGATAACAACTATTACCCGGTTGAAGAAGCTCGTTACAGCAACCTGCGCCACCGCCCAATCGGCTTAGGCGTACAGGGTTTGGCTGATGCCTTTATCCTGCTGCGTTTACCTTTCGAAAGCGAAGAAGCAAAACAACTGAACAAAGAGATATTTGAAACCATCTACTTTGCAGCCATGACGGCTTCTAAGGACCTGGCTATACAAGATGGCGCTTACGAAACCTTTAAAGGTTCACCGCTGTCTCAGGGTAAATTCCAGTTCGACCTTTGGAACGAGAAACCTGCAAGCACCCGATGGGATTGGGAAAACCTGCGCCTGGATGTAATGAACCATGGTGTACGTAACTCACTGTTAGTAGCGCCGATGCCTACTGCGTCAACATCACAGATATTGGGTAACAACGAATGTTTTGAGCCATACACCTCAAACATTTACACCCGCCGTGTATTAAGCGGGGAGTTTGTTATCGTAAACAAACACCTGCTGCGCGATTTGGTAAACCTTGGCTTATGGAACAACGGCATTAAAGACAAAATCATTACCGCTAACGGTTCTATCCAAAATATCGCAGAAATACCTGCCGATATCAAAGAACTATACAAAACCGTTTGGGAAATTAAGATGCGTAACATCATTGATATGGCTGCCGACAGGGGCGCATACATTTGCCAGTCGCAGTCGCTTAACCTGTTCATCAACTCGCCAAATGCAAGCAAGCTGACTTCGATGCACTTCTACGCATGGAAGAAGGGCCTTAAAACAGGTATGTACTACCTGCGTACACAGGCAGCATCGCAAGCGGTTAAATTTACAGTTGAAAACCAGGGCGGCAAAAACATGGATGCCGTTATACCGGAAGTGGTTGCCGATAGCGCCGCAGAGGATGTACCAGCAGGCCCATCATGCTCAATGGAAGAAGGCTGCGTAACTTGTTCAGCGTAACAACGTAGAGACGCAAAATATTGCGTCTCCGAACGAAAAGTAATAACATAATAAAGGCCGGGGAACTGTAAAGTTTCCCGGCCTTTTTGCGCTCTGTCTGCCGATGATTGCCATACCCAGGCTATCAGCCCAACGCTGCTCGCCATAACATTGTAATGCGCTTGGTTGCTAATATTGACGAGATGAATGCAATATCGCTTACCTATTCTAATCCGTTTAATCCCGAAAATCCGCTTAATTCTGGTTAAGCATCTATCGCATCATACACAATAACCTTCTCCCAAAGGTGACTGTGGGTTTTGATGAATTCCTGGTGTATAGGGTGGCTTTGGTAAGCGGCCTGCGCTTCCAAATTGGCAAAGAACATTACTTCTGATACTGCCCAGCTGTTATCCACCACGTCGCGCTTCTCGGTGCTGGCCACTACGCCTACGTGCAGCTCTTTGATATGCTCTATCTTGCCAAGCGATTTTACGCCGGCTACCAGCATATCGCGGTCTTCCTTAGAATTGGGGTTCTTCAACCAAAAAAGTGCATGGTGCACTACGTGATACTTGTTTGTCATAATTGTTAAGGGTAATGCCTGTGCAACGGCCACGCCTGCGGCCATAGTTGCTGCGGTAGCTATAAATTTCCTGCGGTTAGTTTTCACAAGGCTTAAATTAATCTTCTTTTCTCATATATACAAAAGCCATCAACCGATCCAGCTGGTTGAATGGCGCAAGGCTATATTCGCAAATTTCTTCTACGCTCTCTACGTCATGATGCACATCTGCATAAATCTCGGCACCGATGACACTTAAGTTTTCATAATCATCTTCGGTCGATGGCCTGTCCAGATAACATTTTACATACAATTTGCCCACAGCTATACCAACCGCAATGGCCCTTATCTTGGGATATATTGCGCCCAACAACGCTCTTTGAGCAGATAATAACAGTGATGTATTATGTTCAAACTTGGTTGCCATCTCAACACTTTGGCTGCTCGCACTTTTCGTCCACAAACTCGGGTTCGAAGGTACTATGGCTAATGGATAGGTGCTCCAGCCGGTGGCGCAGGTCGTGCTTGATGTTGTCGAAATTGCTCATATCCTCGGGCTTTACCACCAGGTGTGCAGTGAGCGCATTCTCCGTAGTGCTTAGTGCCCATACGTGCATATGGTGTACATCTACCACGCCTTTAGCTTTCTTCAGTTCGGATTTTATTTTGGCCAGGTCCATCTCCTTGGGTACGCCATCCATCTCCAGGCGCAGGCTATCCTTCAGCAGGCTCCAGGTGCCGGTAAGTATTACAATGGCTATGATGATGCTCACGGCGCTATCTACCCAATACCAATGGCTGAAGTAGATAATAACGCCTGATATGACTACCCCAAGCGATACAATGGCATCAACCGCCATGTGGATATAAGCGCCTTTTATATTCAGGTCGGTGTCTTTATCTTTCACAAAAAGCCAGGCTGTAAAGCCATTTATGGCAATACCCGAAAACGCCACCCAGGCGATAGTGGTACCGGTAACATTCTCCGGATGCAACAGTCGCAGCACAGCTTCGTACACAATAAAACCGACCGCTACAACCAATATTACCGCGTTGAAAAACGACACGATAATAGTAGAGCGTTTATAGCCATACGTGTATTTACTGTTAGATTTTGCCTTGCTCATTTTAAAAGCCAGCAAAGCCAGGGCAAGGGAGGCTACATCGCTAAGGTTGTGCCCCGCATCGGTAAGGAGGGATAACGAGCCGCTGATAAGGCCGGCAATTACCTCTACAATTACAAACCCAGAGTTCAATACAATCCCCCAGATGAAAGCCGTATTTAGCTTATCCAGCTTGGGGGCATGGTCGTGATGATGATGGCCGGAGTGGTCGTGACTGTGCATGGGGTAAAGGTAATAAAAGTTAGAAGCGTTAAAAAGTTAAAGATGTTTGAAAACCGAAAAAATGGCGCAGTAAGTATCTTCTTTTTGCAACCTTTCTAACTTTTATAACATCTCCAACTTTTTATAACTTATTGATGATGATACGGCTCGCCCTTTATAATAGTAAACGCCCGGTAAAGCTGCTCAACAAAAAACAGGCGCACCATTTGATGCGAGAACGTCATACGGCTGAGGGATATTTTATCGTTGGCGCGCTGGTAAACCGATTGGTCGAACCCGTAGGGGCCGCCCACTACAAATACCAGGCTGGCTACCGAACTAATGACGCGCTTTTCCAGGTAATTGGCAAACTGCACCGAGGTATGCTCCTGCCCTGCTTCGTCAAGCAGTATCAGGTAATCTTGCGTGGCAACCTTCTTCAGGATGAGTTCGGCTTCTTTGCTTTTCTGCTGATCCTCAGTAAGTGCCTTGGTATTCTTCAGCTCGGCAATCTCAACCAACTCCAGTTTGGTATAGTGCTTTAGCCGTTTTACATACTTTTCTATGCCATCTTTCAGGTAAGCATCTTCGGTTTTGCCAACGGTTATAAAAGCTATCTTCATTACAAGGCGGTAAATGTTGCGTAATTATCGTAAAATTGAAAAATGCAAAACTACCTAAATAAGGGCTTGCAATAGCTAATGGATCAGGATATTTTAAACGATTACACGCAGGCCGCTGCATCGGCTGCGCAACAGGCCGGCATATACCGTCAAAAAGCCAATATTTACTCGCTGCTGCGCCTGGGCATATTCGCGCTCATGCTATTCTCGGTGTACCTCACCATCTCGCTGGATACTTTCGGCATCATGGCCATATCCATCGTTTTATTGCTGCTGGCTTTTGCCTGGCTGGTGGCCCGGCAGGGTGCATACGAACGCTTACGCGATTACTACCTCGACCTAAAGAAAATAAACGATAACGAACTTGGCAGCCTTGGCACTGGAGCTAACCTGTACAGCAACGGGCAGCAATTTGCCAATGAGAAGCACTCTTACGCTTCCGATCTGGATATCGTAGGCCCCGTATCATTGTATCAGTTGGTAAACCGGGCTGCCACAGCTAACGGCAACCAAAAGCTAGCCCAATGGCTGCTTGCCCCCGCCGATAAGCCCACAATACGGCAAAGGCAGGATGCGGTAAAAGAAATAGCCGCCAAAAACAGCTGGAAGAAAGAGCTGCAGGCCCTGCTACTTTTTGCCAATAACCAGGATGCCGGCCGCCTAGGCAACCTGTTCAAATTCTTGCGTATGCCCCTAAACATGCCCGGCGAAAAAGGGTTGGGCGCTTACGCAAAAGCGGCTCCGTACCTATTGGGCGCAGCCATTATTGCCGCTATATTTTACCCCGCTGTTAAAGGCATAGCCATCTTTATTGCACTGGCCAACCTGGCCGTAGTATTCTCTAAAGCGGCATACATCAAAAAAACCGATTTTATTGCCGATAAGATTGGTAAAGTGCTGGGCAATTACGCGGGCGTTTTCGATAAAATCGAGCGTCAGCAATGGGCCTCGGCGTTAAACAGCCGCCTCGCCCAAAAGCTTGAGGAGGATAATACTTCCCAAAACATCAGGCAGTTAGGCTTGCTTATAGATAAGCTCAACTATCACCTCAACATCATCGTAGGCGTGCTGCTGAACGCGTTTTTGCTGTGGGATATCCGGCAGGTTATTGCCATAGAAAACTGGAAGAAAGCCAATCACGAGAATTTCGAGACTGCATTCGACGTAATTGCCGAATTCGAGGCGCTCATCAGCCTGGCAGTTCCTGCCATCAACTACCCAAATTGGGCCTACCCTGTTATTGCCGATACCGAAGGTTACACCCTCACCGCCAAAAGCATTGCCCACCCGCTTATCCGTGGCAAACGGGTAGATAACGATTACGAATTGAATAATGCCTTCAGCATTGATATCATCACGGGCAGCAATATGGCCGGCAAAAGCACGTTCCTGCGTACCATCGGCATCAATACCGTTTTGGCGCTGGCGGGAGCGCCCGTTTGCGCTGCGGCTATGGAGTTATCGGTTATCAACATCGTGAGCTATATGCGCATCAAAGATAACCTCAACGAAAGCACCTCTACCTTTAAAGCAGAGCTGGACCGGCTGCAGATGCTACTAGCCGCTGTAGAAAACCAACCTCGGGTTTTCTTTTTAATAGACGAGATGCTGCGTGGCACCAATTCGGTTGATAAATACCTGGGCAGCAAAGCCGTGATAGAGCGGCTCATCAGCAAAAAGGGCGTAGGCATGGTAGCCACGCACGATTTGCAGATTGCCCGGCTGGAGGATAAATACCCCGGCTATGTGCGCAACTACTACTTCGATATACAGGTAATAGCCGGCGAGATGCTGTTCGATTACAAGATAAAGCATGGCGAGTGCAAAACCTTTAATGCATCATTGCTGCTGAAGCAGATAGGAATAAATGTAGAAGAATAGTGTTCACGGTGTGGCGTGTGAACACCGTGAACACTTGCAATTAATTAACAGTCAGCCACTTGGTGATTTTTGGATGGTGTCAAAATGCTGTCACCATTGTTTTGCTTGCAATTTGCTTTATTTTCCCGGCTCCGGTAAAATAAAGCGAGCCTCCCGAATTAACGGAGGGCTCGCCTTTTATCTTGAATCTTGGTTCTTGTCGTCTTGATTCTTAAAAACTATCGACCGCCTGCAGGAGCGCCACCGCCGCCCATGCCCTGGTCGCCTTGTTTAAGGTCGTCGTTATTTACGCCGCTCTTTTTAGGCTGGCTAAAGCTTAATTTACCAAAGCTATAGCTAAACGTTACACCGTATGAACGGAACGGCAACTGGAACGAACTTGTCGATCTGAAATCTGCGCCTTCTGTTTTAGAATTAAAGCCTTTATACTCGGAGAAAGGACTGATAATATTCACACCAACAGACATTTTCTTCTGCATGAACTGCCTGCGCACGCCAAAACCAAGGATGCTGAAGGTTGGCGTTTGGCCCTGTATAGTACGGCGTGATGAAGTGCCGAACACAAACGATTCTGCTATAAAGTTGTTTGGTAACGTAGCGGTTGCCCTTAAAAAACCACCGTATTGGATGTACGTACCGTTCTGACTCTGATCTTTCAGGAACCGGCCGGTTGGATCCGGCTTGTAAGTATAGGCATTTACGCTACCAATAATGGTGATAGCTTTTATAGGGTTAATGGTCCCGAAGAAGCTACCGCCAAACGAGTTATTGTTACCCACGTTTTGGAAGGTAGTTCTGGTACCACCCTGCGATTTCTCTAAACCGCTAATCGGATCTATCGTTTTCACAGTTATGGTATCAGCTATACCTTCTATTAAGCCCGATGTGCGTTTGTAATACACCGATACGTTTACGATAGAGGTTCTAATAAAACTGTTTAAGCCCAGTTCGATAGTTTGCGACACTTCCGGGCTCAGCGTAGGGTTACCCACCTGTTGCGCCAATATGTTGCTCTGGTTAACAAAGGGGTTTAAAAACTGCAAGCTTGGGCGTGTAATACGTTTAGAGTAACCCAGTTTTAAAGTGTTCGACGCATTAAGCTTCTTTTGAACTGTTAAGCTTGGCACATAGGTATTGTAGTTCTGATCGAACGGTGCCAGGTTTTGATTAGCATTAAATGGCTCGCCGTGGATATCGGTATTCTCTAACCTGAAACCGGTTAATAACGACCAACCTTTTGGCAACGTGGTGGTAAGCACCGAATAACCGGCCAATACGTTTTGGTTATATTTGTAAACGTTAGAGGTTGCAGGGTTAATTACAAAATCGTTATTGACGTAAGAGTAAAAATCTGACGTGCTATTTATCCTTCTAAAGATGCTTTTACCACCTGCTTCCAGTTTAAACACTTTGTTTATCGGCAATACGTAGTCAAACTGTACCGTGTACTCGTTGCTTTTGCCATCAATGTTATTCTTTATATTGGGCAGTTGTGCTGTGTAAATGTTAGTATAATCGGTTATACCGGAGTTACGGCTCCATTGGGTAGAGAATGAAATCTCGCTTCCTTCTTTTTTGAATTTGTGGGTATAATCAAGATTCCAGTCGAACCCATCAATCTTATTATTAGATACCGAGTTGCTGCTGTAGGGATTTGCAGACGTTATATCGTTTATTGATGTATTGCCAAAGCTAATCTGGTTGAATTTAAAGGTGGTGTTGATGCTATTAAAACCATTAAACTGGTAACCCGCACCAACCGATCCTACCAATGCATGCCTGGTAAGCCTGCCCGTACCTACAGATGATGTAGAAAACTGCGGATTTTTAAAGTTTTCGTAGGTAGAAGAGTTTAAAGTATTTTGCGGCCACGAAGCGTTACCGCCAATGTTGGTATTAAAGTTAAACCTGTTTTTGTTATAGTTTAAGTTTAAGTTACCGTTATTTTGGCGTGTACCCACAGCTGTATTGATACCGCCGCTTAAACCTGATACGTTGGATTGCTTGGTAATGATATTGATGATACCGGCCGAACCTTCTGCATCATATTTTGCTGAAGGCGAGGTAATTACCTCAATTGTTTTGATCTGGCTGGCCGGGATAGATTTCAGTACGTCGCTTAAACTGGCCGCGGTTGCGCCCGAAGGCTTGCCATTAATCAGCACGCGAACGTTATTATCGCCACGTACAGACACATTGCCGTTTATATCCACCGCAACCAAAGGCACTTTAGATAACAAATCGGTAGCTGTGCCGCCGGCCGCTGTAAGGTCCTTCTCGGCATTGTAAACAATCTTGTCTATCTTGTTTTCGATGATAGATTGCTGGCCAACCACCTGCACCTCTTTCAGGGCGCGCGCATTTGGCGGCAATATGATGCTGCCCATGTTAGCATCGGGCTTGCTCGCGGTAGTGGTAACCGGATCGATAGTTTTGGTTTGGTAGCCTAAGAAAGATATGGTGATCTTGTAACTGCCCGATTTGATGTTATCGAGCTTAAAGTTGCCCTTTTCGTCGGTAAGTACGCCATTGATAGGCACTTTGCCCCCGCTTTTGAATAAGCTTATCGTTGCATAGTCCACCGGTTTTTTGGTAAGCGAATCCACTATCGTACCGGATATCTTCCCTATTACAGATGAGCCGCCGCCACCGCCAACCCCAAACTGGGCTTTAGCAGTAAAGGATGCACAAAAGATTATTAAAAGTAAAATTATTCGTCTCATAAATGTTCAATTTGGTAATTGGAGGCGAAAGTGGGTAAAATGTTACAAGCAATTCTCCCTTTTTTGTAAAATATTAGCAACTGTAATGTATATGTTACACTAAGTTCATTATCAGCTATAAGCCATCCGTTTAGATAGTTTTTCAAAGGGTGGTTCCACGCATTTATAAGACACGTGTGCAAATAAAACGCTTACAGGTAGCCACCTTGTTCTACTGGCAATAACCTATTCGTTCTTTAACAGTATTAAGGCATTCAACAGAAAGGATGGCTGTGAATTTTGAACAACTTGGATTTTAAACCGAATTTGTGGCAAAGCGTCACTATTAGACCAAGTTTGCGAAACCCTGATCGATACACGCGCCTGGCTTGAAGCATGCGCTGCGGGAAATCTATTGATGAACAGCGCCGGCGCAACTAAACCGGCGCGGGCGACGAAATTGGCAGAAGGAAAATTATTGTGATGCCATAGCCCGGGTTAATCACTCTTAAGATCCTGAGTAATTGCCGTTAACAAAGCTTCGTTAATGATTTTTATCGTTTTGCCGTTGGATGTAATCCAATTGTTTTGGATAAATTCGTTAGTTACCTTAAACAATGTTTCATAAGATACAGCCGCGAAAGACGAAAGATCCTGCCTCGTTAGCTCGATGTTTATCGTACCGGCTTTGGTTATACCAAATTGCTTTTGTAGGGTAAGCAGGGCCAATGCTATTCTTTTTTTTACGGGCATGTGCACCAAATTCCGCATCCTTTTTTCTGATTCCTGCAGTTCGTTTGCAAACAACTTCATCAGTGAATAAGTAAGCCTGGTGTTAACTTGTAAGGAAGATTCAAAAAAAGGCAGATCGATGTAGCAAACTATGGTTGGTTCTATCGCCGTGGTTGATACGGGATACGTTGGGTCGCTTCCTAATCCTAAATGGCCCAAAATGTCGCCGGTCTGCGCAAAACGAAGTATAATCTCTTTTTCATCATCCCACCTTTTATGCACTTTTACCTTCCCCGAAAAAATAAAGTATATCCCGGTAACCGAATCGCCCTCATTAAAGATACGCTGCCCTTTTTTAACCATAAAATTCGTTTTATGAGCAGGTATAGCCGGTTTCCAATCGCTAATGCAATGTGTGCACAGGTAACAAGTTGTGATATCGCACCCGTTCTTTGTTTCTTTCATTTATACGAAGTTGCAAAAAATAAATATGGTACAGGCCACCGATGTGTGTATCGGCTCATTCCTCTTTTGTTTCAGTTAGATAATAGTCCAGCGAAAATGGCCCTGAGCCAATCACTAAAAACACCAATAACAGCACGCCGGTTACAACAGAAAGCCAAAGTTCTGTATTCAACGGGGATCTGAAATTATTGATTACAAATAGGGCCGCAACAATGATGGGTAATTGTAATAAGGAGGCTATTCTGGTTGATATGCCCAGCATAATTAATGTTCCGCCTGTCATGTGAACGAAGATGACATAGAACATCATGAATGACATGGCTTCTGAAGGCAATGCCGCTAAATCATGATTGGAAAGAATCCATCTTAAATAGGCCATGTTTTGGAGGAAAATGTAGCCTTTGGCTAATAAGAATGCGCCCAGTAATATCCGTAAAACATCAACAACAGCCGGGTGATGCCGGTTGCCCCAATCCTCAACATAATGGATAGCTTTCATGTTTATTGGCAATGGTTAAACTATAAAACAGGGTGATACGCTGTTTGTTAAAATGCATTTTTATTGTTTATGCAACATTTAGTTGTTATTTTTGTTATAAAATTAGTTAATAATATTGTTTATACAATAAAAAATGCATAAAAAGAACGATAGCATTCCTATTTCCCCCATCCTAAAATCACTCGAAGAAGACGTTAAATACGTAAGCTTCAAGAAAAACCGACTTGTAAAAATTTCAATTTATGCGGTGCTGGTGGCGGTCGCCATTAGTTTTATAGCTAAATTCCTGGTGCTGCTCATCAACCTGGTAACCAATATTTCTTTTTACGGCGCGTTTGATTTGGGTTTTCAAAGCCCCGCCGGCAATCACTTGGGTGCTTGGGTGATAGTTATGCCGGCCATTGGTGGTGTTTTGGTTGGGCTGATGGCTTTGTATGGATCAAAAGCCATCAGGGGTCATGGCATACCCGAGGCTATGGAGCAGATTTTGGTTAATCAAAGTAAAATTAAGCCCTCTATCACTTTTCTAAAACCCATATCGTCGGCCATTGCCATTGGTACAGGCGGTCCGTTTGGTGCAGAAGGGCCAATTATAGCTACTGGTGGCGCGCTTGGGTCAACGCTTGGCCAATTATTAAAAATTACCTCAAGCGAGCGGAAGGTGATATTAGCGGCGGGTGCAACAGCGGGGATGTCGGCAATATTTGGCACGCCCATAGCGGCAGTTTTTTTAGCTATTGAACTGCTATTATTTGAATTTTCGCCAAAGGCTATCCTGCCTGTAGCCTTAGCTTGCATTACCGGTGCCGCCGGCCATCATTTACTGTTCGAGGCAGGGCCGGTATTCCCTATGCAAGCCTTAGAAACGCCTTCCAATTTAGCGTTGGCTGTTTATAGTTTTATAGGTATCCTAATCGGTTTTCTTTCTTTAGGGCTTACCAAGGCAGTATATGTGATAGAGGACTTGTTTGAAAAATTACCTGTGCACTGGATGTGGTGGCCGGCAATGGGTGGTTTGGTGGTAGGGCTTATAGGGTACTTTTACCCGCATACGTTGGGGGTAGGGTACGATAATATCACCAGCCTGCTTTCCGGTAAAGTGCCTTTAGCCTTAATTTTAAGCTTGTGCCTGTTTAAATTTCTTTCCTGGGCCATCGCCCTGGGCAGCGGAACATCCGGTGGTACACTTGCCCCGTTACTCACTATCGGCGGTGCGGCAGGGGCTATTATCAGTTCGGTTATATTAAGCTTGTTTCCAAATGTTGACATCAGTATACCTATGGGTGTTTTAATCGGCATGTCGGCAATGTTTGCGGGCGCATCCCGGGCTTATTTAACAAGTATAACTTTCGCGCTGGAAGCTACCATGCAATCGCACGCATTGCTTCCTTTATTGGGCGCTTGTACGGCATCGTACATTGTTTCATTTTTTCTGATGGAGAACACCATTATGACCGAAAAGATAGCGCGACGAGGTGTTGTTACCCCCGATTCTTATGAGCCGGACGTGCTTCAAAAAATCAGTGTGGGGCAGGTAATGCAGACGGAGAATGTAAAACTGAATGCTGCCATGAGTATTGGGCAGGTAAAGGAGTGGTTAACTAATAATCCGGTTAGGGAAAACTTTTTAGCGATTGTAAATGACCGGGCAGAATTTAGGGGAGTTGTACAACTTGCGGATGTATACGATGTAAAGAATAGTGGCCTTGCAACTTTGGAGCGTATCTCTAAAACGGGCATTGCCGCGGTTAAATCAAATGCTACGCTGCGAAACGCTGTGGAATTAATGGCTCAACAGGAAGTTGAGTTGTTGCCGGTTGTAAAGAATCATAAATTGATTGGGGTATTAAGCTATCGCGATGTCATATCCACTTATAAACAAAACTTTGATGAAAACGAAACGGCCGTTACCCATATATCTTTAAAGCGGCAGCGCATGAAAGTATTATTACGGGGTAAATCGATGTTTAAAAAACTGTAGAAAACTAATAAACTGGGTGCGATATTAAGTGCATTGAATTAGTTAAGTAAAAAAATCCATCGTTAAAATCGTATCAGCCATTGGTAAATTCATGCCAATGGCTTTGCACATTAGGGCCGTTTGCAATTGGCTATTATCGCGTATTTCCGCTTGATGTGAACCGTTTTTATTGTAATTTAGCCATCCCTGCCGCTTAAACCGTAATCGTTCATCCGGCTCGAATTATAAACTATACTATGGGGTACTTAAGTTGCGATGCTTAGCGGGTACTTATCAACATGAGGATTTTTTTATCGGGATTAGTTGCGGTTATTTTTTTGAATATCCTGTTTGTATTGCCTGCTGCTGCGCAATCGTATGGGCTTGCATTCAATAGCCACGAAGTTGTGCAGGATAAACGCACCACCCTCGACCTAAGCCTCGACAACGTTTCCCAAAAAGACAAGCTCGAAGTATCGTTCGACCTTTCTTTCATCTCCAACCGCGCCATTTATTTCGGCTACATCATGCGCCTGGTGGGCGATGACAAGCAAAATATCGATCTGGTTTACGATAACCAGGCCAACACCCGCCATTTCAAGATCATCGTAGGCGAGCGCCTCTCCAAAGTATCCTTCAACCTGGATGAGAAACAGTTGTTTGGCCAATGGAACAAACTACGCCTGCTTATCGATTATAAAAACGACAAAATAACTGTTATTGTCGGCAAAGAAAGCTATACCGAAGCGGGCGTGCACCTGCAGCGCGCCAAAAGCTACAAGCTGCTGTTCGGCGCCAACGCTTACCACCAATACCAAACCACCGACCTACCGCCCCTAAAACTACGCGACGTAAGCGTTCTGCAGGACGGCAAAGCCATTGCCAACTGGCCGCTGAGCGAGTGGCAAGGCAACATCGCCAACGAAACCATCAACCAAAATAATGGCACGGTAACCAACCCGCTTTGGGTAAAAGCGCGCCATCGAAACTGGTTGCTGCAGAAAGAAATAACCATGCCCGGCGATGCTACCGTAGCCTTCGGCGCCGCCAACGAAGAGGTGTACATCATTACGCCCGATTCGTTGGTTACATACTCGGTAAACAAGGTGCCGCAGATAAAAACTATCGCTTATGCATCGGGCAAGCAACTGCTGGTGCCGGGTGCACAGGCCATATTCGTAAACGGCAAAATATACTACCTGTATGTAGACCAGATGAATATGGGCACTTACGATCCTTCAACCAATCGCTGGGATAAGGGTTTCACCAACATTGCTACCAACAACGGGCATCTCAATAAGTTCTACAACAAGGCTGGTAACAGCATTTATACCATAGGTGGCTACGGGCAGTTAGTTTATAAGGATAGTGTAAAACGTTACGATTTTGCAAGCAACAGCTGGCAGCTAGTGAAAACCAGGGGCGATGTATTCACCCCGCGCTACCTGGCCGGGCTTGGGGCCAATGCTGCCGGCGATACAGCATACGTTATTGGCGGTTATGGCAGCGCATCGGGCCAGCAGATTGTAAACCCGCGCAATATTTACGATATGATGCGTTACACGGTTAAGGACCAAACCTTTAAAAAGCTGTTCACCATCGCCGTAAAAAAAGAAGATTTCGCCTTTGCGAACTCGCTGGTCATCAACGCTAAAGATAAATCCTTCTACGGGCTCATATTCCCGCAGCACAAGTTCAACTCCAGCCTGCAGCTGATACGTGGCTCGTTGGATAAACCCGATTATACCCTGGTGGGCGATACCATCCCCTACCAGTTCCATGATATCCATTCCTTTGCCGATATCAGCTATTTTCCGCAGAGCGGCCAGTTTATTGCTGTTACGCTGTTTAAGGATAACGACCAAACACGCATCAAGCTATACTCGCTGCTTAGCCCGCCCGAGCCGCTCACGGCCGACCTGGCCGTAGAAAAGCACACGAGCCGTTGGATCTGGATAGCTATCGCAGGCTTCCTGGTTGTCGCTACAGGTATTGCATACCAGCGGAGGAAACGTGCCATATTACCTTTGGACGTATTAAAACCTGCGGAGGAAACCATGCTGGTGCCTGCGCCCCAACCCGCAGCAAACATAACCATGGCAGATGGCGCTGAAGAGGAGAACGTACGCATAGCCAACAACAAAAATGCCATATTCTTATTCGGCGACCTGCAATTGTTTACGCCAGATGGTAACGAGATTACCAAATACTTTACACCCTTGTTAAAGGAGCTGTTTTTGGTGATTATGCTCTACTCCATCAAGCTGCACCGTGGGGTAAGTTCCGAAAAACTGAACGAGATACTATGGTTCGATAAATCGGAGAAAAGCGCGCGCAACAACCGCTCGGTAAACATCGCGAAGCTGAAAACATTGCTTGAGCAGATGGGCAGCTGCCACTTATCAAAAGATACAGGCTACTGGAAGATAGAGATCGATTACGCAGCCATATCGGTAGATTATCACAACTACCTCAACATCGTATCTAATAAAAACAAGCTCGATAAACAGAAGATACTGCAACTTACGCATATCACGCAGCGCGGCAACTTTTTATCCAACATCGAGTACGAATGGCTGGATAGCTTCAAATCCGAAGTATCCAACGAAATCATCGACAGCTATATACAGTACGCCAACAGCACCCGGCTAGCCGATGACCCCGAATTCATGATCAAACTGGCCAACGATATCTTCTATTTCGACCCGGTGAACGAGGAAGCCATGATATTGAAGTGCAAAGCACTGGTGCACCTGGGTAAACACTCGCTGGCCAAAAACGCATTCGAAACGTTCAACAAAGAATACAAGGCCATCTACGGCGAGTCTTTCGAGCGCGATTTCCATTCAATTCTCGAATAAATGCGTTACAACGCAGTTTTCTGCCTCAATTAATCAATTATTAATAATTCATTAAGCCTTTACGGCAAATTTGGTGTTATAAACCTTTTATAAATTTCACCAGATGGTTATCAATTACTCCCGCTTGGTAAGGGCGGTATCTTTATGTGCCTTTTTCAGTATCGCATCGGCAGGCCCGGCATCCGCGCAAACCGGCGATGATGCTACCCTCAACTACATCGATCCGCGCATAGGCAGCGTGGGGCAGCTTTTAGAGCCCACCCGGCCTACCATGCACCAGCCCAACCAAATGATACGGATGTACCCCAAACGGGCCGATTACATCGACGACCAGATATCCAGCTTCCCGCTCAATATGGTATCGCACCGCCTGGGCGAGGTATTCGCTATAAAACCCATAAATGGTGCGCTTAGTACCTCATCATGGGACGAAAAAATGCCTTACGACCATGATCTGGAAGTAATACATCCCTGGCATTATTCAACCTATTTAATAGATAAGGGCATAACTGTAGATTTTACGCCCGGCAAAAAGGTGGGCATCTACCGGTTCACATTCCCGGCCAAAAGCGATGCTAAAAACATTTTGTTCGATGTGTATAACGATGGTGCCGCAAAATGGGCGTTCGCCAACGGCAACGAGCTTACGGGCATGGAAACCTACCACGGCGATATCAAAGTTTACGTTTACGGGCAGTTCAGCGCAAAAGGTACGGCAGGTACCGTGCAGAACGACGCCTTGTCTAAACAAACCACAACAGAGGGTAAGGGCGTTAAGTCGTTCATTACCTTTACCTCGGCTGCGCCAGATGTTGTAGAATTCAAATACGCTATATCGTACGTGAGCGCGCAACAGGCCAAACAAAACTTTAAAGACGAGTTTACGGGCGTAGGTTTCGATGCGCTTGTTGCAAGCAGCAAAGCAGCCTGGGCCAAAGTTGTTGGTCAGATACAGATAGAAGGCGGCACCGAAGCGCAACGACGCTCGTTTTACACTGCCCTGTACCGCAGCAACGAGCGTATGGTAAACATCAACGAAGGCGGGCATTACTACAGTGGCTACGATAAAAAAGTACATGATAGCAACCGCCCCTTTTATGTAGACGATTGGGTTTGGGATACCTACCTGGCCCTGCACCCACTGCGCACTATTTTGAACCCCGGCATGGAAAGCGATATGCTGAACTCCTACGTAGACATGTATCAGCAAAGCGGCTGGATGCCCACCTTCCCGGTGCTGTTTGGCGATAACCCATGCATGAACGGTTTCCACTCTACCGTGATGTTTTTAGATGCCTACCGAAAGGGCATCCGCGGCTTCGATGTGGATAAAGCCTACGAAGGCGTGCTGAAGAATGCCAACCAGGCCACTATGTTGCCCTGGGAAAATGGCCCCAAAAGCATACTGGACGATTTTTACCTGAGCAAGGGATACTTCCCGGCATTGAGGAAGGGCGAAAAAGAAACCGTAGCCTTAGTGCATTCCTTCGAAAAAAGGCAGGCCGTAGCGGTTACGCTGGGGGGCGCTTACGACGACTGGGCAGTTGGCCAATTGGCAACGGATTTGAATAAACCTGCAGATGCAGCAGCTTTTGCGAAACGCGCTTTAAACTACAAAAACCTGTGGAACAACGATAAGCAGCTATTTACACCGAAGGACAGCGCAGGCAATTTCATAAATATCGACCCGAAATTCGATGGCGGCATGGGCGGACGCGATTTTTACGACGAAAACAACGGCTGGACTTACCTGTGGCAGGTACAGCATGATATTGACGGGCTGGCCGGCCTGATGGGCGGCAAGGATAAATTCCAGGCTCGCTTAGATCAAACCTTCCGTGAAGGACTGGATAGGAGCAAGTACGAATTCTGGTCTAAATTCCCGGATGCTACCGGCCTTGTGGGCCAATATTCGATGGGCAACGAGCCCAGCTTCCATATCCCCTACCTGTATAACTACGTGGGCGCGCCATGGAAGACCCAGAAACGCATCCGCTTTTTGCTTGATGTTTGGTACAAGGATAACATCTTCGGCATCCCCGGCGATGAGGATGGCGGCGGCATGTCGGCTTTCGTGGTGTTTTCCTCCATGGGTTTTTACCCGGTTACCCCCGGCAAGCCGGTTTACACCATTGGCAGCCCGGTGTTTAGCAAGGTTATCATCAACCTGCAAAGCGGCAAGCAATTTAAAATGATTGCCAATAACTGCAGCGTGGTGAACAAATACATCCAAAGCGCAAAATTCAACGGCGAAGTGCTTAACAAGCCCTGGTTTACCCACGAGCAACTAATGGCCGGCGGCACACTGGAGCTGGAAATGGGGCCTAAGCCGAATAAGGACTGGGGAATATAGGGAAGTTGTCTGAACTCGAATTTTAAGGAATTATCGGAATTTATAGAATTAAACCCACAAACGTTTACCAATTCTGCCCATTCAAAAAATTCCTTAAAATTCGAGTTCAGACAAAAAATGAATAAAAACAACTTCCGCAATTCTGCCTATTCCAACGATTCTATAAAATTCGGTTCCAAAAATATCCAGCATGAAAAAGCGCTTACTAACACTACTCCTGCTAATCCCTTTTTTATTGGCATCCGCCCAATCCAAACACGGCAAAACATCCGCTTTTAAAAGCTATAAAGGTTTGGTGATGGCGGGTTACCAGGGCTGGTTCAATGCACCGGGGGATGGCGGCAACCGGGGCTGGAACCATTACCTGTCGCACGGAAAATTCGAGCCGGGGAGCACCAACATAGATGTCTGGCCTGATGTAAGGGAGTACCCCAAAACCTATAAATCGCCTTTTAAACTGGCCGACGGCAGCGATGCTTACCTATACAGCTCGCACGATGCATCATCTACGGAAACGCATTTCAGGTGGATGAAGGAATACGGCGTGGATGGGGTGTTCGTGCAGCGATTCATAAGCGATGTGCAGCGGCCCGCCGGTCGTGCCCACAACAACGTGGTGCTGGGCAATGCGCTTAAATACGCGCAGCAATATCACCGGGCCATCTCGGTAATGTATGATCTTTCGGGCATGCAGGCGGGTGGCGATTCGCTGGTCATCAAAGACTGGAAGCAACTGATCGATAGTATGAAGCTTACCAATCGCGGCAGCAAGCAAAGCTGGCTATACCATAAGGGCAAGCCGCTGGTGGCAGTTTGGGGCGTAGGTTTCAACGACAGGCGAAAATACGGCCTGGCCGAAGCAGAACGCATCATCGATTTCCTGAAGAACGACCCGGTTTACGGCGGCTGCGCGGTTCTGCTGGGCGTACCTACCTTTTGGCGAGATTACGGCAGCGATACCGAGAAAGACCAGCACCTACACGATCTGCTGCGCAAAGTTGATATCGTGCACCCCTGGTTCGTGGGCCGTTTCAATGAGGATACCTACCCCAAATTCCAGGCGCGTATTGCGGATGATATGGATTGGTGCCGGGTTAACAAAATAGAATACGTGCCTACCATTTTCCCGGGCTTTAGCTGGCATAACATGAACCCGCGCGCTCCCCAGAACCAGATACCCCGCAACCGTGGCAAATTTTACTGGAAACAAGTAAACGGCGCGCTTAAAGCCGGCGCGACGATGCTGTACGTAGCCATGTTCGATGAGGTAGACGAGGGTACCGCCATTCTTAAATCATCTAAAAACCCGCCGGTGGGCCTCAGCAGTTTCGTAACGGTTGAAGACGATATACCCAATGATTATTATTTGTACCTCACCGGCTATGCCGCAAAAATGCTGCGAAAGGAAGTGCCTATGCGCGACAGCGTGCCACCGCCGATAAAGAAATAAAGCCCATGAAGGGTAAAGATATCCGGGAAGGTATTACCGGGATTTAGTTGAATATAGGATGTGCCCGGGTTGAGAGCCGGGCACATTTTTTTTACGAATAGCCATTGTTTGGCGGGTTTTAGTTACCCCTATTCTACCACCGGCAAAGCAATAGCCGATGCAAACTTCACCGAATGATAAACCTTATGCGTGGCGGGTATAAAATCGCTCGCTTTTGCCTCAAAGATGTTTGGGACGTAACGCTGCGGGTTACGGTCGATAATGGGGAACCAGGTGCTTTGTACCTGCACCATTATCCTATGCCCCTTTTTAAATACGTGGTTAGTGCCGTGCAGGTCTACCGTGTATAGTTCAACTTTGCCGGGTGTTATGGGTTCGGGATGCTCAAAGCTTTTACGGAACCGGCCACGGAACACATCGTTCGCAATCATAAACTCGTAGCCACTCATTTTTAGTTCGGGCTTGTATTCGGCGGGGTAAACATCAATTAGCTTTACCACCCAATCCGCATCGGTACCTGTGGTTGATGCATATAGCTTTGCTGCTATGTTGCCGGTGATGGTAACATCGTTGGTTAGCGTGTCGGTTTGCCAACTGAGCACATCGGGGCGGTTATCTACAAAGCGTTGGTCTTCGGTAAGCCAGGTAAACCAGCGGGAACCCGGCCCGTAAGTCTCCTCAATGGGGCGGCTGCGGTAAGGCACAGGCTTGGCCGGGTCTGATACGTAACTATCGGCAATAGCTTCAGTAGCCGTTGGTGGGGTAAAGGATAGCTTGCCGTTGCTGTGGAAGTAGATGTTTTTGATGATGGATTCCTTTGGCGGCCACTTGGTGTAATCTTTCCACATGTTGCTGCCTGTTTGGAAGGTTATCGCTTCGGCAAACTTGCCGTCGCCCTTATCCTTTAAATACCAAGCAAACCAGCGCGCCTGTATGTCCTTACGGAAGGTAACGCCCGTGTTGGTACCAAATTTAATATTGCCGAGCTTATCGCCATTGCCTCCGGCCCAACCGCCGTGGTTCCAGGGCCCTATTACGATATAGTTTTGGTTATTGGTATCATGTGGCTCCAGCACCTCATAGGCTTTCTGCGGGCCGTAAAAATCTTCCTGATCCCACCAGCCGGCAACATGCTGTATGGCAATACGCGGATGATCCAGCCTGAATTTCATCGCTTGCTTTTGCCAAAAGCTATCGTAGTTGGGGTGTTTAGTAAAATCGTTCCAACTGGGGAGTTTGTTGTGGAAGTATTTTTTATTGACGTTGGATAGCGGACCAAGTTTAAGGTACCAATCGTAAGTATCGTATGTACCAAACTGGTAAAGCGTATCGGTATGAGAGGCTTCCTCCATAAAGGCATATTCAAAGCCATAACTCAGGCGAAACGCCCCGTTATGGTGGAAATCATCGCCCAGGAACATGTCTGATGGGGTAGCCTGCTCAGACACCGCTTTCATGGCGGGGTGCGGGTCCGTTGCGCCGATGAGAGCCGTCCAGCCATCGTAGGAGATGCCGTACATGCCTGCCTTGCCATTGTTATCGGGGATATTTTTCAGCAACCAGTCTACGGTATCGTAGGTATCGCTGCTTTCGTCAATAGAGTTGGGCTTGTTTTTGTCGCGGCTGAAACGCTGCATCTCAAACGCACCTTCAGATTTGTACCTCCCCCTTATATCCTGCGCCACGAAGATATAGCCATCTTCGGCCATATCCCGGGTGTAGCTGCTACGTTCTGGGCTGCGGCTGCGGGCAACGCCGTATGGCGTACGCGTGATTAAAAAAGGCAGCTTTTCGTGCTGGTCCTTAGGCGTGTAGACTACCGTGAAAAGTTTTATACCATCGCGCATGGGTATCATTACCTCTTTGCGATTATATTTATCCTCTGTTGGTGCCGTTTGGGCAAGCAGATTTTGCGCTGTAAATAAAACCAACACAAACAGCAAAGGTTTAAAGTAAAAGGATTTCATTGGGCAATGGTTAAGTTTAGCTAAAGATAGTAAATCCACCCTAAAAAAATATAAGCAAATCAATGGCAGGCAATTACGATAACTCGGCATCTTTTTACGACCGCCTATCGCGCCTGGTGTTCGGCGATACGCTTATGAAAGCACAATGTTATTTTCTACCGCAGATACCCGCCGGTGCCGGGGTACTGATTATCGGTGGCGGTACGGGATGGATATTGGAAGAGATAAGCAAAGTACACCCTTTCGGGCTGCGGATTACCTACGTGGAAATATCTGCCAAAATGATGGCACTGTCACAAAAACGTAACGCTGGCGCAAACCAGGTAGAGTTTATCAATAAAGCGATAGAGGACGTGGAGTTGCCGCAGGTTTTTGATGTAATCATTACGCCTTTCCTTTTCGATAACTATGCGGCTAAAACCTTGCCCGCTACATTCCGCCACATCCACCAAATGCTTAAGCCAGGCGGCTTGTGGTTCAATACCGATTTCCAACTGACGGGCAAGTGGTGGCAAGCTGTGTTGCTTAAAAGCATGCTGTTATTTTTTAAGGTGCTCTGCGGAGTACAATCGTGGCGATTGCCGGATGTGCAAGGCGAGTTTGATAAAAATGGCTATTCGCTTGTTGAAACGAGGTTGTTTTTTAAGGATTTTGTGGGGACGAGGATGTGTAAGAAATAAGAATTACTTTTCGTTATATTTGGGTATGGAAAGATTGACGATACAAGTTCCTGAAAAGAAATCGAAATTGGTAAAATCCCTCCTCAAGGAATTGGGGGTGATTGTGGAAACGGAAGCCCAAAGATTGGTAAAGGATTTTGACAGCAGAAACGTACAGGATGAGATACCTACTATGGACGAAATAGTCGAAGAAATTCGCCTTATGAGAGCCGAGAAGTCAAGATGATTGTTGTTTTGGACTGCAATATTTGGATGACTCTTGCAATAAGTAGAAACTTATCCTTGCTATACTTTCTTAAAAAGCACCAAATCCATGTTGCTGGATGCGCCGAGCTATTCAATGAAATTTCAGAGGTTTCCCAACGTAAAAAATTCAAAAAATATTTCAATAGGTTGGATATAGAACAACTCATCCAAATCTATTTCACATTCACCTCAAATTACGAACTTGCAGAGATTGAATTGATAGTTAGCGATTAAAAGGATAATTATTTATTCGCATTAAGCAACCTTTCTAAAGCTGACTACTTAGTTACCGGCGACAAGCTTTTATTAGAGGTTGCAAAATACCATCATACGGAAGTTATCACTTTCGCTAAATTCAGGCAACTTATTTCCTCTCTTTAATACACAAACTTATACCCTATCCCCCTTACCGTTTGCAGGTACGTTGGCGAATCGGGGTTGTTTTCTATCTTTTTGCGGAGGCGCACGATGTGCATATCCAGCGTGCGGGTGTTTACGTCGGCATTGTAGCCCCACACTTCCATCATCAGCTCTTCGCGATTGATAACCTTGTTCTTATTCTTGAGGAAATAAAGCAGTATACGGTTCTCTAAAATGGTGAGCTCGGTTTTGCGGCCGTCGCGTATGAGCAAGTGCGTATTGGGCAGGTGCTCCATATTGCCAAACTTGTGCGATTCGGGTTTCTCGTTGTTGAGCGAGAATTTTATCTTGCTATCGATCATGGCCACCAGCACATCCATATTGAAGGGCTTAGTGATGTAATCAGATACACCGAAGTTGTAGGCGCCAATCTTATCGATATCCTGCGCCTTAGCGGTCATCATGATAATGAGCTTATCGAAGCCCTGCTCGCGCAGGCCGGCACAAACGTCTGAGCCTTGCTTACCCGGCAGCATCCAATCCAGCAGCACGATGTCGGGCAGTTCCGCTAATATCATTTTCTCGGCCTCGGCGCCGTTGCCGCTTTCCAGCACCTTGTAACCCTCGCTCTGCAGGCGCTCGGCAACCAAAAATCTCAGGTTTTCGTCGTCTTCTACCAGCGCTATTTTAATTTCTTTATTCATTTCTTTTATTCTATCATCTTTTAAAGGTGACGGTGGCGACACCAACCGCTCTCTGCTAACTTTCCAGTGGCAAGGTAATTATAAACGTAGAACCTTGGTTTATCTTGCTTTGCAGGCTTATGGCCCCGCCCATATAATTCACCAGTTCTTTGCAAAAAGCCAGCCCCAGGCCTACGCTGCCGTTTTGGTTGTACTGGTTCTCTATCCGGTAAAACTTCTTGAATACATCGCCCTGCTCGTACTTGGCCATGCCTATCCCCTTATCGGCAAAAGAGAATACAATATTACGCTTATCCTGTTTTATTGTGATGGATAATTCTTTTTTACCGGGGTGCGAATATTTATAGGCGTTCTCCATCAAATTTTGGAACACACTCCCCATCAGCACAGGATCGCTTTCAAATTTAGCAACTTCCACCTGCGATTGCAGCTTAAAATCGGGGTATTTTATTTTAAAGGTATCTATATAACCCTTCACAAACTCGGGCAGGTTTATTTCTTCGTGTTTTACATTGATGGAACGGTTCTCCAATTGCGTAAATGACAGGAGCTTGTTCATCAATTCGTTGAGCTTATCGGCTTCCTCATCCAATATTTTACCGTAATGTTTACGCTGGCGTTCGCTTAGTTCTGCATCTCCTTTTAGGTTAGAGCCGGCTATTTTTATAACGCTAACCGGCGTTTTAAATTCGTGGGTAAAATTGTTGATAAAATCGTACTGCAGCTTAAATACTTTAAGGTTTATATTAAGGTTGCGGTAAATGAGATAACTAATCAGCACCAGAAAAAAATAGATGAGTAGCAGTATAGCACCAATGGGCAGGTACCTGCGTTCTATCTCCTTATTAACATGCGACCGCTCCGAACTAAAATATAGCTTAAAGTTAGAGAATGCGCCCGGCAAGGCAGCTTCTGTTATTACTTTTTCCTGCTCCACATTCAGCGGGTCGTACACAACGGGTTGTATGGTTACTTCCTCATAAAGCTCTTTATGTGTGTTGACCACTTTTAAAAAATGAGGATCGAGCGAAAAGGTCATCATGTTTTGTTTGCCAAAATTATCGCTTCGCTTACTCCTCAACAAGGCACGGTATATGCGAATATCCTCCCTGCGCGGGATATTGAGATAGCTGATCTTATCCGGCGTAACATTATAAAAAGTGCGGAATATCTCATCCTGTGTAGGCACCCGCGATGTATCTGCCGAATTGATGAACGTATTCAACTTTAAAGCCATTTGCCTAAAATCCTCATCGTTCGCAGAGCTCATATCCTTTACCCCGGCAATGCCACCACGTTTGGGCTTAAAGCGGTATATGTCTTTCACCGTAATGCCTTCCGGGTGTTCGGCAGTGGGGCTGCCTATCTTTATATCGTAGAAAAGTACTTTGCGCACAAAGTTATAGGCCCGAAAAACGGTATCGGAATAATTAGCCGCCGAAGCGGAATCTAAAAAGCCCTGGTAGGAGGTTATTTCGGGTATTTGTATCTGAAAAAAGTCGTAATAGGGTTTTATGGTTTGCTCTAAAACCTCGGTTTTTTTATTGGCAAACTCGTTCTCTACATATTTGGAAGTAAGCTTATAGGATACGAATATGGCTATAACAAGGGTTACTGTTATGAGCACCAAAAAAGCGGTTATCAGGGAAAAATTCGTACGGTAGAGATTTTTTTGCGCCTTCATAGCGGCTATTGTTTACCCTGCATGTTGGCATCCAGGAAGTTCTCTATCTCGGCATACATCTCCATCCGGTTATGCTCGCTACGGAAAAAGGCGCGTTCATTTTCTTTAAGGCGGTATATTACAGGCACGTGGCGTTTGTTGAGTTCGCGCACAAATTGGTTCAGTTCGCTGATATTGGCGCGGGGATCTTTTGCGCCCTGGAAGATGAGCAGGGGGCTCTTTATCTTATCGGTATGGAAAACGGGGGAAATGGCACGCAACTGCTCGGCATCCTTTTCGGGGTCGCCTATCATTTCGTAGCTCATTTTCTGGAAGGGCTTGTAAAATGGCGGGGCATCCTTCAAGTAAGTAAAAAAGTTAATGAGCCCGTATTTCACCACCGCGCAGTTATACATATCGGGGTGGAAGGATACGCCGTAAAGAGCCGAAAAACCGCCGAAACCGCCGCCAAAAATGGCTATCTTTTTGGGGTTGACTATTTTATTGGCTATCAGCCAGCGCACACCATCGGTAATATCATCCTGTATCTTGCCGCCCACCTGCTTAAAGCCCGCCTTACGGAACGCTTTGCCATAGCCCCCCGAACCCCGGTAATTCACCTGGAAAACCGCATAGCCACGGTTGGCCAAAAACTGCACCTCGGCATCGTACCCCCACGAATCGCGACCCCATATGAAATCGTGCGGCATCACCACCACCGGCAAGTTCTTCTTTTCCTTGCCGTTTGGTACGGTTAGGTAGCCGTTGATAGTTAGGCCATCAGATGCTTTAAAGCTTACCGGCTCCATAGCACAAAATTCATCGGGATTTATACCGCTTAAAATATCTGCCAGTTTGGTAAGCTTATCACTTTTTTTCTCGTACAGGTAATACGAGCCTGGGTTTTTATCGGTATAGGTGTTAATAATGAATTTATTTTCGGCGCTGTCGCGGTCAACAATATTCATCTCATCGCCCTTTAGCTTCCCGGCAATATTGCTATACAGCTTTTCAACATCTTTATTTAAAAATTGCTTTTGGGGCTTGGCCTCATCCCAATAAGCAAACTCAATGCGTCGCTTGTTTTTAGAATAGGCCAAGTCCATAATATCGGCGGTGGCGCTGGCATATATCACCTTAATCTCTTTGCCGCTTTCTGCATCAATCTCTACCACGGCGGTCTTATCGCGTTCTACGTTTGATAGCGCGTAGAAGTAGTTCTTTTCGCCGGTAAAGGCAACAGGTTCCACCCTGTCGTTAAAATTGCTTTTGATGATGGGCTTAAAGGCCGACCGCTCGTTGGCCCGGTACAATATCGTTTCGTTCACCCCATCAGATACCTTTGCCAGGCGAATATCGCCATTCGGATCCGGGTACCAACGGGTTACGTTGCCGGGGTTTTGGATGTACAGTTTCATCTCGCCGGTTTTCACATTAAGGCGATACACGTCAAAATTGGCGGCATCGCGCTTGTTCATGCTTACGGTAATCACATCGGGCTGCAGGCGGTTGCGGTTAAGGATGCGTATGCGCACCTTATCCAGGTTAAGCAGGTTGGTTATCTTTAGGGTGGCTACATCCAACGTAAATACGCGGTACACATCGCTGGCGATGATATCCTGGGTAAAAACGATTTGGTTGTTAAAGGTCCAGGAGTAATCGCGTACCGAGTAGTCGGTATAAGTTGTGGCCATCTGTTCCTTGCCCGTCTCCAGCGATTTGATGTAGATATTTTGCTTATCTTTATAAGGCTTAAGGTACGATACAAATTTGCCGTCGGGAGATATCTTGAAGAAGCTCTTCTCCGGTGTCTTAAAAAAGTCGTTTACAGGTATTTGCTTAACCCCGGCAGGCGTGCAGGCGCATAGCGAGGCAACACAGGCAATAAAGAAAAACAATCGTAAGCGGCAGGGCATCAATATAGGCTTAATGAATAACTATGGGTCAAATTACTTATTTAATATAACGCTAATGCTAATGTCACTACAATTTTACCCTGCTCCGGCGTTATATAGCTTTAATAGGGGCAACTAAAATCTTCAAATGCGATGAAGCGTTTTTCAATCATAATGATACTACTTTTTGCGTTTTGTACAAAGCTTTTTGCGCAAAATAATGATCTGGCGCTGGCACGGCTATACGCCCAGAACGGCGAGCAGCAAAAAGCGCTGGATATTTACCTTAAGCTGTACAAACAAGATAATGAAGGCTACTATCAGCAATACCTGAACGCGCTGCTGGCAGGCAAGAAATTCGACGAAGCGGAAAGCATCACCCGGAAAATGATTCGTAAGCACCCCGGTGCCTACGAATACAATATTGCCCTGGGCACCATATACACCCAGCAGGGCAATACCGATAAGGCCGACGATATATACGCCGCGCTGATCAAAAACCTCCCGGCCGACCAAAACGAGATTGCCTCCATCGCCTCGCAATTTTACCAGAATGCCAATGTAGAGTATGCTGTGAAGATTTTTTTGCAGGGTCGCAAGCTGTTACATAACGATGCGCTGTTCTCCTTCGAATTGATAAACCTTTACCGCTACAAACGCGATAAAGCCGGTCTTACCGAGGAATACCTTAACTTTTTGCCTTCCAACCCATCGTTCTTAAACCAGGCCGAAAGCATGTTATCTACCGTGTATGAGGGTGCGCCCGATTACGATATATTGAAGTTTGCTTTGCTGAAACGGATACAGAAAGACCCGCAGCAGTTCATCTACGTAAACCTGCTTACCTGGCAATACCTGCAACAAAAGGATTTTGGGCAGGCGCTTAACCAGGCCATTGCCCTTAGCCGCCGCCAAAACGATGATGGCAGTAGCATATACGAGCTGTGCAGCACCCTTAGTGCCAACGAGGCGTACGACGAAGCCATCCGCGGGTATGAATATATTATTGCCAAGGGGAAAGAAAACCCCAACTATGTTTCGGCCAAGATAGAGCTAATCAACACCAAGAACCTGAAGGTTACCAGCGGCAAATACACCCAGGCCGACCTGCTAAGCCTGGAGCAGGACTACCTTAACCTGCTGAACGAATTTGGCCGCAGCCGCAGCACGGTGTTCGCTATGCAAAAGCTGGCCGGCCTGCAAGCCTTTAAGCTGCATAAGCTAAAAGATGCACAAACCCTGCTGGAAAGCGCCGTGGCCATAGCCGATGTACGCCCAACCCTGTTGGCAAGCTGCAAACTGGATCTTGGCGATATTTATCTGCTGAACAACCAGCCATGGGATGCCACCCTGCTGTACAGCCAGGTGGAGAAAGACAACGCCAACACCGCCGTTGGCCAGGATGCCTTGCTGCGGAACGCGAAGCTAGCTTACTACACCGGCGATTTTGATTGGAGCAGGCGTCAATTGGATATTTTGAAGGCGGCCACCACGCAGCTGATAGCTAATGACGCGTTGAATCTATCTTTGCTGATATCCGATAACCTGGCTATCGACAGCGCGGGCGCGGCCCTTAAGATGTATGCCCGTGCCGATTTGCTGATATTTGCCGAACAAACCGATAAAGCAGTACTCACCTTAGATAGCATACCAAAAAAGTACCCCGGTTCGCTGGAGGCTGACGTGCTGATGGCCAAAACCAGGATACTGCTACAGCAAAAGCAATATCCCGAAGCGGTGGCCCTGCTTAAGCAAATTGTAGAAAGCCACCCAGACGACCTATGGGCAGACGATGCCGTATTTATGCTGGGCGACCTATACGAAACCAAACTGAACAACCCCGCCATGGCCCAAACCTATTACCAAAAAATAATTACCGATTACCCCGGCAGCCTCTGGCTGAACGATGCCCGCAAACGCTTCAGGGCGTTGAGGGGCGATAAGAATGATGCCAGTTAGGCTTTAATGCCAGCCCACATGGCGTTTAACAAATTAATGCATTACTTTTAACGCATGAAAAAAACCTATTACCTTATTTTATTTGTGCTGATGTTATCGGCAGCAACTAAAGCCCAAACCAATTGGGTCACAAAAAACATCGATGAAAAATTGTCGATAAAATTCCCTGCCGAACCGGAGACAGTGACCAAAAATGGCATTAACAGTTATTTGTTGAAAGGGAAAGACGGTATTGGATACAGTACCACGGTGGTAGATTTAAAGGTTGTAGCCAATTTAGATTCCGCCACCCTGGCATCGGTTAAGGACAAACAGGAATTTGCCGATGGACTGATGGCTGGTATGGCAAAAAAAAAGACCAACTATACCTTAGGGGCTTTAACGATAGGCAAATGGAAAACCTATAGCACCTATAGCGCCTCCGGCACTGAAAACACTAATAAAGGTACGTTATGGCTAAAAATGATATTAATTGGCAGCAAAATGTACTCGCTCTCGTGCCTTATACCCGCTAATACGGCGGCCAAAAATAATGAAGTGTTTTTTGACTCGGTGGAGATATTGAAATAGATTGGGTCATTGGGTCATTGGGTCATTGGGTCATTGGGTCATTGGGTCATTGGGTAAAATCTTGAATACGGTGTTGTGTTTTAAATAAAATCAAAAAAAGCATCAGTATAATTTTCTCTTAATCCCTTAAATCTGTTTAAAAATCAATCCTGTTTAATCCCTCAATCCTTAAATCCAGTCAAAAAATTAATCCTGTTAAAAAAGCATCCCGTTAATCCTTAAATCGTGTTACTTTTGCCCTTATGATTATTTACAACGAAACGTTTATCCTCGAAGATACGGTTGAGCAGGAATGGCTGGCCTGGATGAAAGAGGTGCAGATACCCGCCATTATGGCAACGGGCTATTTCTCATCTTATCAAATCCTTACCATTATCGATTCGCCAAACGAGGGCATTACTTACTGCGTGCAATACATGGCCGATACCATCGAGCAGTTTCAGGAGTATTACAGTGGCCATCTGTTCCGCTTTCAGGATGGGCACCAGCAACAATTTGCTGAGCGGTTTGTATTGTTCAATACCGTTATGAAAACCGTAGATTAAGCAGCATATGACCGCGACCCAAACCATTATCCCCGGCGTAATCATATTAGAGCCCCGCGTATTTACCGACGATAGAGGGTATTTCTACGAAAGCTACAGCAAACGCACCCTCGCCGAGATAGGCATTGAGGCTGACTTCGTGCAGGATAACCAATCCATGTCGCAAAAAGGCACAGTTAGGGGCCTGCATGCACAGGCGCATCCTTTTGCGCAGGGCAAACTGGTGCGCGTTTTACAGGGCAGCGTAATGGATGTAGCGGTTGATGCGCGCCTTGGCTCGTCAACCTATGGCAGGCATGTTGCCGTGGAACTAAGCGCCGCCAACAACCTGCAGCTGTGGGTACCGCCAGGCTGCCTGCACGGTTTCGTTACGTTGGAGGATAACACCATCTTCGCTTACAAAGTAACCAACTACTACGATAAAGCATCAGAAACCGGCGTACTTTGGAACGACCCCGAACTGGCCATAGGTTGGGGCGTTGCAGAAACCGAAGCCGTAGTATCTGCCAAAGACCAGGTGCTGCCCGCTTTTAAAGATTGGCAAAGTCCGTTTTCTGTTTAACAAAATCATTCCCCCTTTAAAAAAACGCATAGCTTAAAAGCCATGCGTTTTTTTTGTGACCAATCGCTATTCTTAAAACTATTAAACCTGTCAATAAAATAAACATTTTCGCCCGAGTTGTTAATATTTTAATCCGTTGTTAATTAAAAAGCAACACAAGTGTCATATTTTTCGTATATATGTAAACTTAACAAAATACTAACTAACATTTAACTCACTTAACCCATTTACCTCACTTAACTCCATTTACATGAAAACAAATTTTCTATTTAAAACCGGCCTTGCGGTTGCGGTAGTATCAACCGTACTTTTCGCTTGCCAAAAAAATGCAAAAACTCCCGGCACGCCCCCTACTTCATCAACAGAATTATCTGCGCAGGTAAAGCAAAGCATTGCCGGCATGGGTTTCAGCACAGTCGATGCGCATAAAGTTGACGGCGGTTACCTCGTAGAAGGCGATATCCTTTTAACCGATGAAAACCTTACCGAAGGGATAGCCGGCCCCATATTACGCATTGCCGAATCTGAACAGTACCGAACCACCAACCTGGTAAAAAACTTACCGCGTACAGTTACGGTATCCATATCAAACCTGCCTGCCGTTTACGGTACCGCTACCCAAAACGCCATTGCGCGCTACAATGCGCTTAACTTAACCCTTCAGTTTCAGTTTGTGGCAAGCGGCGGCCAAATACAAGTAGTTGGCTTTAACCAGGGCCCAAGCGGTGGCTATATTACTTTAGGTTCGTCGGGCTTCCCAACCAGAAAAGGCAACCCTTACGGCCAGATACAGATGAACACCAACGCACAGGCTTACGGCACAAACCCCGATGTAAACTACCTTACTTCGGTTTTACAGCACGAAATGGGCCATTGCATTGGTTTCCGCCATACCGATTACTTTAACCGCGCGTACAGCTGCGGTGGTACGCCAACAAATGAAGGCGCTTCAAACATTGGCGCTATACTTATCCCGGGTACGCCATCAACTGCTGATGCAAACTCATGGATGCTTGCCTGCTCTAATGGCGGCGACCGCACTTTCAACGCCAACGATAAAGTTGCGCTGAACTACTTATACTAAGTTAAATTAATTAAAAAATTAAGTGTTAGTTTTACATAAAGGGGGGCATATGCTCTCCTTTATGTTGTTATATGCCTATGTTAAAAAAAGGGATCTGCCTTTTACATTTACTTGCAAGCTTTCTCTTTTGTGAAGCACAAACTAACCGTGCCGATAAAAATATCAGTGCCATCTATTCGGCTGACAAAATGGGCGCAGAAAAGCAGCCCGATAGCCTCTATTATTACCTCGTAAATATTAAAAACCCTACAAAATTTGCCACACAGATAGTCCGCCCCGTAAAAAGGGTATCTTATAATTACTATGTAGTTTCCTCTACTCAAAAGCTAATTGCCGATAGCAATATGGCAATTGTTGCCCCCGCAAACCCGCTTTGGAAAGCGGATGACAGGTTGGCCAAATTAACCGCAGAACACCCCAACAGCACAAAACTGATAACGCTTGTACTAAAACAGGCCGATGAGAGCAGCCTTGCAAAACTACGCCTGGCAACTACAATCATCAGCACAAGCGGCAACACTATCATCATAAAAACTCCATTAAAACAACTTAGCAATATATTAACCGATGGCAATATCACCTTTGCGGGCCTGGTGCGTAAAGCCCATGAAGAACTGGCGATAGATAACATCGACCTTGGCGTAAATAACATCGCCGCCATAACCGGTAACTATCCCGGCATAAACGGCAGCGGCGTTAATGTGAGCCTGAAAGAAGAAAACTACGACGAAACCGACATCGACCTGATGGGGCGTTCGTTTATTGCTGCCCCGGCATCACCAAATATTTCGGGGCATGCCAACATCATGGCAACTTTAATTGGCGGCAATGGCAATTCGTATATAAAAGGGCTTGGTGCTGCGCCGGCAGTAAAATTTACTTCGTCGGATTTTGCCCGGCTTTCGCCCGATAGCACCCCATATTTTAAAAATTACCACATCAGCATTCAAAACCACTCATACGGTGTGGGCATCGAAAATTTTTACGGGATAGAAGCTGCTGCCTACGATGCACAACTTTATGAACAGGATACCCTGGTGCATGTGTTCTCGTCGGGCAATATCGGTACCACGGCACCCGAAACAGGCATTTACAACGGGATAAGCAATGTAGCCAACCTCTCAGGCACTTTTAAACAAGCAAAAAATGTACTGGTAGTTGGCGGTACCGGCCACACCAATATACCCGAGGCCTTAAGTTCATCGGGCCCGACCTATGATGGGCGCGTAAAGCCCGAACTGGTTGCCGATGGCGAAGACGGTACCTCCGGCGCAGCGGCGCTGGTATCGGGTACGGTTGCATTGTTACAGCAGGCCTATAAAAAACAATATCAACGTCTTCCCCCGGCCGCATTAATAAAAAGCGCATTGATTACAGCTGCTGATGATATCGGCCAGCCCGCAGTAGATTTTAAAACCGGCTACGGCAAACTAAACGCTTTAGAAGCGGCGAGGATATTAAACGAGGGGCGTTTTAAAGCCGGAACCGTAAGCAACAACGGGCAAAGCAGTTACCAAATTACCGTGCCACCCAACAGCGGCATGCTCAAAATATCATTAGCCTGGAACGATGCCCCGGCCGCGCTGAATGCGCCATCGGCATTGGTAAACGACCTCGACCTAAGCGTTACCACACCCTCGGGTCAAACCTTATTGCCATGGGTGCTCAGCAGCTACCCCTCGGCAGATTCGCTTACGAAACCTGCAACACGCCAGCGTGATACGCTTAATAATGCCGAGCAAATAACCCTGCAAACGCCCGAAGCAGGCGTTTATACCATCAGTGTAAAAGGCAGCCGTGTTGCAACAGGCACGCAGCCCTTTTATATAACATACTCGGCCATAGCGGCTAACCATTTCGAGTGGGTATTCCCGCTGAGCAATAACCAGGTATTCGCTGGCGACGATAATTACCTGCACTGGCAAAATACCTACAGCACCGCAAGCGGCCAGTTAAGTGTAAGCTACAACCATGGCGCTACCTGGCAGCCTGTTGCCAATGTTAACCTGGCCGATGGCTTTTATAAATGGGCTCCGCCGGATACGTTTACACAGGCTATGCTGAAATTAACCATCAATGGCGGGGATCATATCAGTCCGGAGTTTACTATCTCTAAACCACTGATACTTAACGTGGGCTACAAGTGTACAGACGGAACGCTTTTACACTGGAGCCCTCAGCCCGGCGCAACGGGATATACTATCTACAGCATTAAAAATAATATTTTACAACCGGTAACCACAAGCACCGATACTACGATTACTATCCCGGCGGCAACGCAAACATCAAATTATTTTGCTGTAAGCGCCACGGGCGATGGCTTCGAGGGGATAAAAAGTTATACTATTGATGCTACAACACAAGGCGTGGGCTGCTACGTAAAAACCCTGTTGGCCAACATAACCACCGACAGTAAAATACAACTAACGCTATCGGTTGGCAGCGTAGTGAACCTGAAAGATATTACCTGGGAAAAACTTATCGGCCCAGATAAATACCAACCGATAGGAACTACGGCCATCGCTGCAAATGCACTCATTTACCAGTTTACTGATACCACACCAAAAAAAGGCATCAACTACTACCGGGCAAAACTTAGCACTACCGATAGCAAAATTATATACTCGGATAATGCTAGCGCCATCCTTTTGCAAGCGGCGCAGTTTACACTATACCCTAACCCGGTTACCACGCAGCTAAACATCCTCAGCGGCGACATTAGGGACTATGAGCTAAAATTGTACGATACCATGGGCATTTTACGGTTCAGCAAAACCTTCAACGGGCTGCAAAATGAAATACCGCTACGCATAAATCCCGGTGTGTATGCCTGCATCATCTCATTTAATGGCAGCGTGCTTTACAAAAGCAAAATAGTTAAGCTTTAGTAACAATATTGCTATTTAACACTTCAGTGGCTGTTTTTAACACATTTTAACAAGTTGCATTTCTGCTACTAAGATTTTAGTTATATCTTGCGTGCACTAACTCTAAACTATGAAAATCACATTTACAGCACTATTCTTCTTTTGTATATGCTCATTTTCGGCCATGGCACAAAAAACGTACTCGGTGAAAGGCACCCTGCGCGATTCTGTGGCCAATGTTGGGCTGTTCAACAGTTCGGTGAGCGTGCTCAACGCAAAAGACTCTACCCTGCGCAAATTTGTGCGGGCCAATAGCAGCGGCGCGTTCAACTTATCGGGCCTGGGCAAAGGCAGCTTCATCCTGCTGGTTACCTACCCCGATTATGCCGATTATGTAGAAAAATTCACGCTCGATTCTGTACATACCGATCATAACTTCGGCAACATCAACATGTCGCTAAAATCGAGGTTATTGAAAGAAGTACTTATCAAAGGCACCGTGGCCGCCGTAAAAATAAAAGGCGATACCACTGAATACAACGCCAAGGCATTCGTTATTCAGCCAAACTCTAAAGTGGAAGATTTGCTGAAACAGCTCCCCGGCATACAGGTAGATAAGGATGGCAAAATAACCGCGCAGGGCCAAACCGTAAAAAAAGTATTGGTTGATGGCGAAGAATTTTTTGGCGACGACCCAACACTGGTTACCAAAAACATCCGCGGCGATATGGTAGACAAGGTGCAGCTGTACGATAAAACCAGCGACCAGGCAGCCTTTACCGGCATAGATGATGGCGACAAAACCAAAACCATCAACATCAAATTAAAAGAAGATAAAAAGAACGGCTACTTCGGCAAAATAGATGCAGGCGTGGGCACCGATGGTTTTTACCAGGGGCAGGCACTGTTCAATAAATTCAAAGGGAAAAAGAAATTTTCGGCCTATGGCACCCTGGGCAACACCGGCAAAACCGGTTTGGGCTGGGAAGATAACAATAAACTGGGCACGGGCGGCGGTCTGACGTTTGGCGACGACGGCGGCGCATACTTCGATGGCAGCAGCGGCGACAATGGCCTCGATTCGTTCAGCGGAAATTACGAGGGTGACGGCATCCCGGTAGCGCGCACCGGCGGTGTACACTACGACGATAAATGGAAAGCCGATAAATACAGCCTAAACACCAACTATAAAATAGGCTCGCTTTCGGTAGATGGCACGCGTAACACCATATCGCAGCAAAACCTGCCTGATGCCAGCAATAGCAATACCAGCGTTATCAATAGCGTAACCAACCAAACATTCAACAATTACATGTTCAGGCAAAAGCTGGATGCCACTTACTCGGTTAAGCTGGATAGCACCGCCACCCTGAAATTCTCGGTTGACGGTACTCTGAAGAACAGCACCACCCGCACGGGTAACTTATCTTCCAGCACACGTGCCGACGGCACCTTGCTCAACAAGAACGACCGCTCGGTTAACAACGACGTAGACCAGCAGCTATTCAACGCAACGGTATTGTACACCAAAAAATTGAAGAAAAAGGGCCGCACGCTATCTGTAAACGTAAACACCGGCTTTACCGATAATAAAGCGGATGGTTTCCTGAAATCGACCCTGGGCCTGTACGACGAACAAAGCCAGCTGGATAGCAGCCAGGTAATCGATCAGCGGAAAATCGATAACACCAAGACCTCGAAATTCAACACCAACGTTACTTATACCGAGCCTTTCTCCAAGTACCTATCCATGATACTGAGCTATGGCATCAACTTCAACAACAGCGATGCCGACCGCCGCTCATACGATCAATCGGCCCCGGGCAATTACAACCTGCTGAACGACTCGTTGAGCAACCACTACATCTTTAACCAGGTATCTAACCAGGGCGGCCTTAACTTCAACTACAAAAAAGGCAAAGGGACGCTGCGGTTCGGCACCCGCCTTGCCGATGTTACCTTCAACCAAAAAAACCAAATTCTGGGCACCACAGCAAAACGTAGTTTCCTGAACTGGAACCCCACGGCCAATTATCAATATAAAATATCCACTTATGGTGGCATCAGCGTAAACTATTACGGCAGCCAAACGCAGCCCACGCTAGATCAGTTGCAGCCCATCCGCGTAAACACAGATCCGCTTAACGTGATAATCGGTAACCCGGACCTGAAGCCATCATTTACCCATCGCGTTAGCCTGTGGTACAATATGTACAAAGTACTTAGCGAGCAATCTATCTGGATAAACGGGAGCTACAATTTTACCACCAACCCCATCGTAAACAACGTGGTAACCAATACCGCAATAGGCAAAAGCACTATACAGGCCATTAACCTCAGCAACCAACGCCCATCTAACTACAACGTAAGCGCAGATATGGGCCGCAAAATAACGGCCCTGGGTCTTAATCTGGGTGCGCGCCTAAGTACTAACGGTAACGTTTACTACAGCATGGTTACTACCAACGACGCAGCCAGCCAACTAAACCGCACCAAATCCAACAACTACTCGGGGCAACTATCGCTGTCTAAATACAAAGAGAAAAAGTTCCAGATATACATCAACGCCGGGCCGGATTACACCATCGGCCAATCGTCGCTGCAGCCAGACCGTAACAACAACGGCCGTGGTTTCAATGCCGATTACTATATGAACTTTTATCTGCCCTTTAAATTACAGGTAAGCAGCGACGGGCAGTACCAGTACCGGGCGGCTACGCAATCGTTCGCTACCGATTTCAGGCAAACCATCATCAACGCCAGCATCACCAAATCGTTCTTCAAGGCCGAGAACCTGAAGCTGGTTTTAAGAGGGAACGATTTGCTTAACCAAAACTCGGGCTTTAGCCGTTCAGCATCCAGCAACCTCATTACGCAAACGCAAAATACCACCATAAAACGCTATTTCCTGTTATCAGTAGTTTGGGATTTCAGCGGAATGGGCGGCGGTACGCAACCAAAAAAATAAGGCATTAAAATATCAAGATATCATAAACATGAAAAAGCACCTGTTTGTATTATTGGCCTGCCTGCTCAGCAGCGGCATGCTATCGGCACAGAACGCACATTTTACCACATCGGGCACTATAGAGTACGAGAAGAAAGTAAACATGTACGCCGTTATCAAAAAAGTAATCAATAAGGATAACGAAAGCTGGTACACCCCGGCGTTCGAATCGTACAAGAAGAACAACCCACAGTTTAAGACGCTCCTCAGCAAGATGACCTTCGGCAACAATAAAACGCTGTACACGCCCATAGAGTCTGACGATCCGCCGAGCAACAGCTGGTTTAGCGATATGCCCCTTGCCCAGCAGATAAACACCATTTATACCGACCTGAACACCAACTTCAGCATCACCAATAAGAAAGTTTTCGACGAAGCCTTCCTGGTAAAGGATACCACCCGCAAAATAAACTGGAAAATAACCGACGAAACCCGCGAAATTGCCGGCTATACCTGCCGCCGCGCCAACGCCATCGTAATGGATTCTATTTATGTAGTGGCGTTTTATTCAGACGAGATACCTGTATCCGGTGGCCCCGAATCGTTCAGCGGCCTGCCCGGCATGATATTGGGCCTTGCCCTGCCGCATGAGAACGTAACCTGGTTTGCCACCAAAGTAACCGATGTGCCCGTTGCCGATGCCACCATTAAAGCACCTGTAAAAGGCAAACCGGTAGATTATAAAAGCCTCTTCAACACCCTAACCACGGTAATGAAAGACTGGGGCGAATACGGCAAGAAGTTCTTTAAGATATACCTGTTGTAGGGCTTATAAGCGAGAGACTACAAGGGGGCTTCCCCATATAATATTAACCGGCAGGATTGTTCATCGATCCTGCCGGTTTTTTGTTGCAGAATTAATTTGGGGAAGTTCCCCCCGCTGCCGCAAGTGGCGCGCATGCAAGGTAACCGCCAAAGGGCTAAACCTACCCGTTTAGGCTAACGTATCCTTTGTGACAATATGGATATTAGTACCTTTAGTAATACTCTTTTTACAGCATGTATTTATTTTTTGATACCGAAACCACCGGCGTTCCTAAAAAATATAAAGCCCCGGTAAGCGATTTAAACAATTGGCCCAGATTGGTTCAAATAGCCTGGATATTACACGATAGACATGGCAATGCATTGGATAAACAATGCTTTATAATAAAACCTGATGGCTTTATTATACCCGCCGCAGCATCCAACATACATGGTATAACAACGGATAGTGCTTTAAAAAACGGAGTTGAACTTGGAGGTGTGTTAAAAAAAATCAGTAGTCACATAGATTCATCACAATACTTAATTGCTCATAATATCAGTTTTGATAAAAACATTGTTGGAGCTGAATTGATTAGAAATAAAATAGCCAACACAATACCGAGTAAAAAGTTACTGTGCACAATGGAAAGTGCTACAAATTATTGTGCAATAAAGGGCCCTTACGGGTATAAATGGCCAAAACTTACTGAATTGCACAAAAAACTATTCAATTGCAGCTTTGAAGGCGCACATGATGCTATGGCAGATATAAGTGCAACTGCGAAATGTTTTTGGGAAATGAGAAAGAAAGGGATGATATAACCGGTTTTGGGTTAGTTCCCCCAAACTGCCGCAAGTGTCCGCACTTGTGGCCCGCATGCAAGGTAGCCGCCATGCCCTCCCGGTAGCATTTACATCCTTCTCGCCATATAAAAGCATTATCTAGCCACAAGCGGAGACGCTATGCGGCAGCGAAAGGGGGATTGGTTAGGCAGGACGAGGCCCCGGGCGGATGAAAAACTCCTCTAAACGAAGAAACCCCTTCATCGTTAGATGAAAGGGTTCTTGTTAAGGCCATTGAGGCATTAAGATTTGGCACCGACCTACTCTCCCACATTTTACTGCAGTACCATCGGCTCTGGCGGGCTTAACTTCTCTGTTCGGAATGGGAAGAGGTGGACACCGCCGATATAGGCACCTGAATTTCTTCAGATTGGTCACCAGGTCATTGGGTCATTGAGTCATTGTTAACTCGTTCGACACCAGGACAGGTGACTTTTCTATATTTTATATTGTTTATTCATTCATCAGTGTGCAAAGAATGACTCAATGAC